>NZ_BAABJZ010000001.1:0-6538 GCF_039543565.1 Ferrimonas pelagia
CAGTAAAGTTGTAGCCAGCATATTGGTCGGTAATGAGAAAGCTACGCGGTGTCTCGCCTAGCAACTTTTTGCCTGCTTCCTGCCCCCGAGAATAGTGAGTCAGGAAGTAGGCCGCTTGGTCACTGCATGAGAGCCACATCCAGCGCCGTTCGCCTTTGCGCTGATGGCTGGTCTCATCGGCGTGGATAATCGCGGCGTTATCTACGGCGGCGCGGATCGCCTCATGAGTCGGAGTCAGCATGTGTGTCACCCGCCCTTGGGCTTCCGAGATGGCGCCCGTGCTGAAGTTAAGCCCGAAGGTTTGCAATAGGTGCTGCCGGATCTGCCTCACGCTCTGATGGAACTGGCCACTTTGCAGCACAATAAACGCCAGTAAGTTGGGGCCCATCTGACTTTGGCTGACAGTGCTTGGGAGCTGCGCCTTGTTCTGATGGCCACACCGGGTGCACTGGCCTGAATAGGCCTGGTGCTCTGTGACTTCATAAAGGACTTTCGGCAGTTCAAAAACTTGCCGAGTTTTGGTGGGACGGGCGTTGCTGACGACCTTCGCCCCACAGCAGGAACATTGGGGATTGGGATGGTACTGCTCAACCTGGAGTCGCTCATCATGAGGATGAGCGGGGCGACGGTGGCCCTTATGTCCGGGTTGAGCTCCGGGCTTTTTTCCCGAAGGTTTTCGTTTGGTTGGCTTCCCTTGTCCTGGCCGGTTAACCGACGGGGGCAGCGATGAGTTTTGGCTGTTTTGATTGATACGGTCTTCCAACTCAATCAGTTTGTCCCAGAGAAAGCGGATGATGTCCCGAGCTTCCTCATCATTCTTGAACTCTGGTGGTGGCGCATAGCGCTTGTTTGTTTTCATGCCACCAGATTGACGGTATGGCGAGATCGTTCAAGCGTAAATTGAGCAAAACTTGTTGATCATCAATCGATCGCTGATCTCGCTGTCAACAGCGCACTGGTGAACGGTTACGAGCCAGCGACGGCATCCTTTCCTCCTCAGTGATGGGCGCAGTCCCTTACCAACACCCGTACTTAAAACGCCTTACCAAAGAAAAAATACACACTGTTCTCGCCGCTGCTGGCTTGGCCGTAACCCAGTGCGGTAGGCCCCCAGCCAGTATCGGCGCTGATAAAGAGGCTGCCTGCGTAGATAAGATCACTGAGTGAGACTTCATCTTGGGTAAGCCAGACATTGCCCGCTTCCGCAGACAGGCCCAAGGACACGGGCCAGCTGATCCCCCAGGGGACCTTATTCAGATCAAACCGGTAGATCCCCCCCGCCAGCAACTTATGGCTACCAAACAACGCATCTTTGCTGTAGCCGGAGAGATTGAGAAAACCGCCCAGCGAGACCACCCGAGACAAGTGCACGCCATCCTCACTGATCCCCTGGCCCTCCAGCGTGCCGATCCAGTTATGCGGCCCACTCTGGGTGGCGCCACTCCACTGCACCAGATAGGAGAGCATCTGGGTCGATTCCACCCCCGGCTGAAGTGAGCCTTCAAACAATTGCGAATAGCTGTCCAGATGGGCAACTTGAACCAGCCATTGACTGCCTTGGGAAGGAAACAGCGCACGATCCATGCTGTCATAGCCCAGCGTCAACGTCGGGCCATGGATTTGATATTGGCCGATCCGCTCACTGAAGCGGTCCGGTAGACTGCGGTAGTTGCCATCCTCATAGGCGTATGCCAACTCTATCTGCCAGTGGGGATCCAGATTGATCCCCAGCCCCGCTAAGATCCCATTGCTGCGCTGGCGCAACTGGTTGGTGGCGTCTTGTTCAAACACCACCCATTTCAGATCCCGATACTCGTACTGAGTCCGCCAATAGTAACGACGATGGCCCCCCATCGGTTGATACAGCTGGGTACGAAACTCCTTGCTGGAGCCCATATTCAGCTCGCTGCGCCACTCCAGATCGCCGCTGAACAGATCTTTCGCTGTGAAGGCCAGATCCAACCCGAGATCCAAATCGTCTTCGAAGTTCTCCTCGAAGCGGATCCCCATATCGAACACGTTGGGCCCCCAGCTTTTGTGCTTCACATCCACCACCAACTCGACGCCTTCGGGGTGTTGACGCAGCTGAGTCTCCACCCGCTCAAACTCATTGAGAGCATAGATCCGCCCCACCGCGGCTTCGATCTCGTCCGGTGCGATCTCATCCCCCGCACCGAGTCCCATCGCCGTCGTGATCACGCTATCACTCAAGCTCGAGTCGTTGTTCAGCGTCACCCGCCACAGTCGCTGCTGTTGCGGTAACAACGCGGCTCGACGCCGTGCTTTGTGTTGCAGATGCGCCTGGTAAGCCTGTGGTGACAGCGAAAGGGCTTCGAGATAGGCGATGTGTCGCAGCGCAGCCGCTTCACCGCGCTCGATCATCATCGGCATCTGAACAAAGTCGCTGGTACCCACCCCTTCAATGTCAGGCACGATCAGCTGATCCTGCTCGCTCAGCAGCGCCACTTGCTGATCCCGGCTCAGGTTGGTCAGATAACCCGATAGCTGATCGATCACGTCAAACACCGAGCCCAGCTCCTCCTGAGTAAGCAGGGGAGAGCCGATGTCCACCGCGATCACAGTGTCTGCCCCCATCGCCTGCACTTGAGCAACCGGCAGGTTATTCACCAGCCCGCCATCCACCAGCAAGCGGCCCTGATGTTCAATCGGGGCCAGCGCGCCGGGTACCGTCATGCTCGCCTGCATCGCCACCACCAGATCGCCCTCCGAGAACACCACTTCACTGCGATCGGTCAGATCCGTTGCCACGGTTCGCAGCGGGATAGGGAGATCGTCGAAGTCAGAAATCGAGGGAACCGGGCCGAGCGAGCGGCGGATCAAGGATGACATGGTCTGCCCCGCCAACACCCCTCGGGGCAGGGTAAACTCGCCGTCGTTAAACCCCATCTTAAGCTCGATCGGGTACTTATCGACAAACTGCTTGTTGCGATAACTCAGCTCCTGACGCGGAATGCCGTCGGAAAAGCCACTATCAAAATCCAGCGTGATCAGCAGCGCCTCGATCTCATCGGCACTCAAACCGGTCGCGTACAAAGCCGCGACATAGGCTCCCATCGAAGTGCCTGCGATGTAGTCCACCGGAATGCGATGCTGCTCCAACACCCGCAATACCCCAACATGGGCCGCCCCTTTGGCCCCGCCACCGGACAGGACAAGTCCGATCTTCGGTCGCGGCGCGACGTCTGGCTGCTGCGTAACCTGCGCTGACACCGCCTGCGCCTGCGCGGCCTGAATGCTCAGTACCAAGCTCAGCAGTACCGACCGGACGATCCCGTTGCCACGCCCGTGTCTCGACCTCATTCGACTCAATGCCATGCCCATCCCTTTGCGTAAACCTATCCCGTTGCCGATCTGCTCCCGTCCGCACTCGTACGTGGATGAAGGGCGTCGTTCCACTTTAACGCCCCAATCGCGTTTTTACAGCCCTTGCGCCTTGGCCATGACAAAAAACGCCGACAGATACTCGGCTTGGGTGTGATCCCGGCGCACGCCGAGAAAGATCTGCTTAGCGATCCCCTCCGGCCCCAATAGGACCGGCACCACCGGCATATTGCTGGCGTACTCCGCCACCAACCAGCGAGCCTGAAGCCCCACCATCGCAATCAACAACGCCATGCCTTGGTCGCTATCTTACTGACAGTCACTTTACGCCGCTCTGGCTCAGAGCTTCTGGGCCAATAAGGCCAGACATACGCAAACGATCCTCCCTAGCCCGCCGCAAAACACGTGCAAATAATGAGCAAAAATAGCTCCCCAACACAGCCAAGATAACGCCGCTCAGCTGAACAACAATCAGCAAAGATCAACAGGGCTGCCCGCCTTTGAAAACAGGATCCAGGCCGCGCGCACTTTGCGCCGGCGCCGCAAAGCCGCGGCATAAACCTAGGCCCGAAAACGCCACAAGCCCGCACGAAGCGGGCTTGTGTCTATGGCCAGAAGTCGGCGGTTTACGTGCTTAGAGCACGAGCCTCACGCACCATACTGCGACTCAAAATAGCTCTCGACGATCACCGCCGCCGACTGCGCATCCACCGCGCCCTTGGTCAGCGCCTTATAGCCGCCACGCTCAAACAGCCGCGCCTTGGCATCCGTGGTGGTCAACCGTTCATCCTGCGTTAGGGTTTCGATGCCATAACGACCAAACAAACGATTGGCAAACTTACGCGCCGCACGGGTCACATGCTGCTCGGTGCCATCCATATTCAGCGGCAAACCGACGATCAACTTATCCGGCTGCCACTCCTTAATCAGCTTGGCAATGTCATCCCAATTGGGGATCCCATCTTGTGCCTTGATCCCCCGCAGCGGCTGCGCCGTGCCGGTGATGCTTTGCCCTACGGCGACACCAATGCTCTTGGTGCCAAAATCGAATCCGAGTACGGTACTCATGAATGTCCTACGTCATTAGAAATTTGCCACACGTTCACGCCGAGCCGACGGGTCGCCTCCTCCCAGCGCTGCTCATGCGGAATATCAAACAGCAGATCGTGCTCCGCCGGAATGGTCAGCCAGGAGTTGGTAGCCAGCTCCTGCTCAAGCTGCCCCGCGTCCCACCCCGCGTACCCCAGCGCCACCAGCGAGCGGGCCGGTTGCTGCTCGCCACCAAAGGTGTCGAGCACATCCCGCGAGGTGGTGATCATCAAACCATCCGGCAGCGCCAAACTCTGGCCTAGTCCCGGCAGTGCCGAATGCAGAACAAATCCACGCTCCGGCGTCACCGGCCCCCCCATCAACACGCGATTGGCCAAGCCACTGGGCAAGACAAAATCCGCCCCCTTCAGCGCCATCTTGCGTAGCAACTCATCGAGCGTGACGTCCACCGGCTGATTGATGATCAGGCCCATGGCGCCCTGCTCGTCGTGATTGCACAGATAGGTTACCGAACGGGCAAAGAAGGGATCCTGAAGCGACGGCATCGCGATCAGCAGGTGGTGCTGCAAACTGTGCATAATCTTCACCTCTTAGTGACAGCGCCAAAGCGAGCACCGGGCGCTCGCTTTAGCCGAACCCCCGAGTCGAACCTCGCCCGCTCATGCCAAGCTTAACCGCCGGCCAACTTAACGGTGTACGCCTTCTGCTCCAACAAGGCTTTCACCTTGGCGCGATCATCGCCTTGGATCTCAATATCAAAACCCTTCACCGAGCCGCCGCAGCCCAGCTTTTTCTTTAGCTCACCCGCCAGCTTCTTCAGCGCCGCCGCGTCCAGGCCCAAACCCGTGATCACCATCGCGCCCTTGCCCTTGCGCCCCTTGCGCTCCATCTTGATGCGAACAATGCCATCCCCACTCGGAACGGCGGGGGCGTCTTGCGGCTGCGTGATGCGACCCGCGTCGGTGCTGTAAACCAGCTGAGAATCGTTTGAGATCATAATCGGTCATAAAACTTGTGGATGTGGGCCAATTGTACCAAATCCCCGGATCGACTGTCGCCGGATCGCTCCGCCCCCGCAAGCGCACCTGTACAGGAACTGACCAACCCATCAGAAAGCGATGGAAATTCAAGGGGGAAACTTCCAACACTCAGCCGCAACTGGCAGGATAAAGCTCAGCGAAGGTTCAAACGTTCGGAACAATTCTCCGACTGGGCAGGTCTACTCCGTTACCAGGCCCAAGAAACAGAAGGTAAGCCCATAATGAAAAGATTAATGTTGGTTGCCATGGCGCTGCTGATAACCGGCTGCAGCTCCATCAGCACCGATGCCGACTTCGACACCCAAACCGACTTCAACCGATACCAGACATGGGCATGGGTCGAAAGCAGTGAAGCCGTCGGCGAGCAGCAATACCATGTTGATGGCCTGACCGATCGGCGGATCCGCAATGCCATCAACCGTGAGCTAACCGCTCGAGGCTTGACTCAGGTCGACGCCGCACAGGCCGACATGCTGGTCAACTATCTGACCCAGACCGAAAAAAAGGTCAACGTCGACACCTTCTACTCCAGCTTCGGCTACCATCCCTATTACTACGGGCGCTACCCCTTCCACACCGGGATCCACGCCGACACCCGAGTGCGTGAGTATCAGGAAGGCACTCTGGTGGTGGATCTGATCGACCGCCAAAGCAAAAGCTTATTCTGGCGTGGCAGCGGTACCGACACAGTCAAAGAGTACAAAAACCCGCAGCAGCGCACTGATCAAGTCAATGAGGTGGTCAACCTGATCCTGCAGCAATACCCACCACAGTAAGCCCAAATCGAGTAGGAGGGGGCCTTGCGGCCCCCGTCCTCTCACACCACCGGGCATACGGTTCCGTACCACGGCGGTTCAAGTTAAACCTTTGAGCCGCTGATAATGACCCAGCAGCGATATCAGTCCTAAACGANATCAGTCCTAAACGAGCAAACAACTTCGCTGGCAATGCTAAATTCAGATGCGACGCGCCCGAGTTTCACCAGGGACCGCGACCGTTTGTGGCGCTAATCCAAGCGTGTTTCTCTTTTAAACCCAATCGCATCATCATCCTGGCTCGACTTATCGGCCGTTTCCATTGTCGCCAAAGCAGCTTACGTAGATGCC
>NZ_BAABJZ010000002.1:0-74537 GCF_039543565.1 Ferrimonas pelagia
AGCTATGACCACATTGTCGACCAGGTTGCAGATGCTTGGAACAGCTTTCGAAAAAATGCAGAACAAGTGCGGCATCTTTGCAGCAGGGAATGGGCCAGACTGACCAAATAGATAATGGAATTGGTATTACGCCCGGCATGGTCTGCCGGGCGTAACGGAGGGATCATTCGTAGCGCAGGGCTTCGATGGGATCCAGATTGGCGGCTTGGTAGGCCGGGTAGAAACCGAAACCGATGCCGATCAGGGCGGTGGCGCCGATGCTGATCATCATGATGAAAGGCGACAGCGCCATACTCCAGCCAAACAGGGCTTGCAGGATCACTAAGGTGGCCACCGACAGGGCCAGCCCCATCAAGGCACCGAGCAGACACAGCACCACGCTTTCGATCAGAAACTGCAGCAGGATATCCCGTGGGCGGGCGCCGACCGCCATGCGCAGGCCGATCTCCCGGGTGCGCTCGGTGACGGAGACCAGCATGATGTTCATCACGCCAATGCCGCCGACCAGCAGTGACACGCCGGCCACCCCTGCCAGCAGCGAGTTGAACACCTGATTGGCTTGCGCCCGGGTTTCCAGCATCTGCGACAGGTTCATTACGCTAAACGGCGAAGGTTGATTGGCGCCGATCCGATGGCGTTGGTTGAGCAGGGCCACCACCTCCTGACTGACATAATCCATGTTACGGGCGTCATCCACCGACAGCGTCAGCCGGGACACCCGGTTCACGTCGTTGCTGTTGTAACCCAGCACCCGGCGATTGGCGGTGGAGATGGGGATCAGCAGGGTGTCGTCCTGATCGCTGCCGCGCATGTCCTGACCTTTGCCTTTGAGCAGGCCGACGATCTCCAGGGGCACCTTGTTGACGCGAACGGTGGCTCCGAGCGCCAGTTCGGGAGAGCCAAACAGCTCCTCGGCGACGGTTTGTCCGATCAGGGCGACACGACCGCTGCTGCGGATCTCGCTTTCAGTAAAGGGCCGGCCTGCGGCTAATTCCCAATTTGAGGCGGTCAGCATGTCGGCATTGATCCCCGAGACCGAGGTGTTCCAGTTTTGGTTGCCGACGATGATCTGTGTCTGGCGACTGTTGGCGGCACCAGCGGCGATGATCTCTGGGATCTCCCGCTTGAGCGCATCGACGTCGGCCAGTAGCAGTTTGTCCTGGCCTCCTGCTGCCCCTTTGGCACCGACGCTGCGGCTGGGGCTGGCGCGCACTATCAGCAGGTTTGATCCCAGGCTTTCAATTTGTTGCTCCACCTCTCGTTGTGCGCCCTCGCCGAGGGCAAACATGATCACCACGGCGCTGATCCCGATAACGATCCCCAGCGTGGTGAGGATGGAGCGCATCAGGTTGCGGCGCAGTGACAGTAAGGCGGTGATCACCAGTTTCATGCTTGTTCCCCCCATTGGTGCGTGGGTGCAGACAATTGGCCGTCACGCACGGTGACAATGCGATCCGCTTGGGCGGCGATCTCCGCTTCGTGGGTGATCAGCACCACGGTATGGCCCTGGGCGTTGAGCTGGCGAAACAGCGCCATGATCTCGCTGCTGGTTTTGCTGTCCAGTGCGCCGGTGGGCTCATCCGCCAACAAGATGCTGGGCCGGTTGATCAAGGCGCGGGCGATGGCGACACGCTGCTGCTGGCCGCCGGACAATTGCGCCGGGGTGTTGTCCAGCCGGTCGCCTAGATTGACTTGCTCGAGACAGGCGATGGCCCGCTCGCGCCCATCGGGTACCAGCTCATCCTGATACATCAGCGGCATCATCACATTATCCAGTGCTGAGGTCCGTGCCAGCAGATTAAACTGTTGAAAGATAAAGCCGATGTGATCGCGGCGCAGGTGAGCCAGTTGCTCTTTGCTCATACCGCGGGTGCTGTTACCGAACAAGGCTAACTCGCCGGATTCCGGCGTCATCAGGCAGCCGATCATGTTCATCAGTGTCGATTTGCCGGAGCCGGATGGACCGATGATGGCCACCATCTCCCCTTGTTCAATGGTGAGATCGATGTTGCTCAGCACCTGAAAGCGTTCACCGGCCATGGGGAAGCTGTGACTGAGTTTTTGGCACTGGATGGCAATGCTCATAGGCTGCTCCGCATCTGGGTGACCACCTCAAGGCCGGTCAGATCCGGGCTCAGCACGGCGGTGTAGTCACCATCACTGATCCCAAACTGGACGGCGATCAGTTCAGGCTGCTCGTCTTGCATGATCAGCAGGTGGCCCGGACGAATAGTGCCGTTATCCAGTTGCGCTTTGAGCGCTTTTTGTTCGTCGGTCAGGATAGTGTCAAGCAACTGCTCCATGCGTTGGCGCGATTGCTCGCGATTGCGGTCGCTGACACGGGGATCGCCACCGGCTTCGCCGCGAGCGCGCTGGGGCGAAGCCGCGCGCATGGCTTGGCGCTGCTCGGCCGTGAGATCGAGTAATTCAAATTGACCGCCGCGCCCACCGCGCCCGCTCTCTTCAGGTTTAGGTTGGCGATCCGCCAGGCGGATGGCGGCGTTGGGCACGCGCTGGGTATCGCGTAGGGTGTCTATCTGCAGTTCGAGATTGGCGGTCATGCCCGGCAGCAACTGACCGGCCCGATTGTTGGCGCTGATGATCACCGTGTAGCTGACCACGCCGGAGTTGGATTGCGGCGCCCGTCGGATCTGTTGCACTTTGCCCTGGAACTGGCGATCCGGAAAGGCGTCGACATTGAATTCGACCCGCTGATCCAGCGCGATCTGGCCGATGTCAGACTCGTCGATGTAGGCCTCGATCTCCATCTGGGCCAGATCTTTGGCCAGGGTAAACAGCTCTGGGGTGTTGAGGCTGGCGGCCACGGTCTGGCCCGCTTCGATGGTGCGGTTGATGACGAAGCCGTCGATGGGGGCGCGGATCTCGGTACGATCCAGCTCTATTTGGGCTTGATCCCGATTGGCTTCATTACTCTGCAAGGTGGCCTGCAGCGCCAGCAATTGCGCCTCGGCTTGCTGATGCTCCAGCGCGGTCAGGGCGACCCGGGTCTGGTATTGGTCCAACTCATCTTCGGATATGTGCTTCTCCGCCACCAACGCTTCGGCTCGGTGCAATTCACGCAGTGCCTGATCGGCGTTGATCTGTGCCCGCTCGATGGCGATCCGCTGCAGGCGCAGATCCGCCTGGGTCTTGGCCACCTGTGCCTGGCTTTGATCCAGCCGTGCCTGGAAGGTGCGGGGATCGATCTTGGCCAGCAGTTGGTCGGCGCTGACGGTGTCATTGAAGTCGACATAGATGTCGGTGATCTGGCCGGACAACTGCGCGCCCACGACCACATCGTCTACCGCCGCTAGGGTGCCGGTGGCCGCCACGGTTTTGCGGATCTCACCGCTATTGATGGGCTGGGTCTGATAGCTGATCTGGCCGGTGGCTTCCTGCGTGGGCCAGAGCATAGCGCCGCCTAAGGCGAGTGCTACGGCGGAGACGATGATGAGCTTTTTCATGGGGCGATCCTGCAATGATATCGAGCAATGACGGCCATGTTACGGATCTTGAGCCGGTCTGTATGGCCGCAATGCACAAGATTACCCTTGGTTACATTTTGCGATATTTGTCCTGAAATAGCGGATGGATGGCCCAGGCGGCCAGCAAGGAGAACAGCATGACGCCAGCCATGATGGCGCCGAGGCGCAGGTAGGGCTCCCCCGCCAGTTGACGGAATGCCACCAGTTGCCAGGCGGTAGGCAGCCAGGCTGCAGCGACGCCCAGCAGCAAACCCGCCTGCAACAGGCGCACCGCCACAACGTGGCGGCTGAGCAACAGCAGGGGCGCGGCCACTAGCGCCAATGCGATGAGTTGCGCGTCGTAGCGCAGGAAGTGGGCCCCTAACAGCAGGTAGGCCAGAAACAGCAAAGTGATCCGCCAGCTCATAACAATCTCCATGATGTCGAACTTGTCAGTGTACCTAATTTGTCGTGCACCTAATTTGACGTGCACAGAACTGAGAGCCAGATAGGGCTTTGCCGCGCGCCTTAAAAAAGGCGGCAAGCGGCCATGAAAAAGCCCGCCGACTCGGGGGAGTGGCGGGCTAGTGTTAAGACAGAGCGTTACTGGGCCAGAACCGTGTCCAAGTGCTCGGCAAACGGCGCGGCGGCGACAAAGCCGGTGACACGCAGGCTGCTGAGCTCTTCGCCCTGCGGGGTGAAGAACAACAGGGTGGGCAGACCCAGCACATCAAAGGCTTCGAGCAGCTCGATGTCTTGCGCGTCGTTGCGGGTCACGTCCGCCTGCAGCATCACCATGGTATCGGTGCGCTCCCGTACGTTCGGCTGTGGGAAGGTTTTGTGCTCAAACTCCTTACAGGCCACACACCAGTCGGCGTATAGGTCCAGCATCACGGCTTTGCCTTCGCTGTTGGCCTTGGCCACTTCGCGCTCGAGATCGGTGAGCGTCTTGATGTGGACAAAGTTGAGATCCGCCGTGGCGTCATGCGGGTTCATTACCGCGTGCAGGCCGTAGGAAACGCTGCCCAGTAGGCCCAGCGTCAGCAGCACGGAGCGGGTGACTTTCAGCCAGCTGAAGGCGGTTTTCTTGTTGGTCAGCAGCAGGTAGGACGCCAGGGCGATCCCCCACACGGCCCAAGCCAGATCCAGCAGCATGCCCGGGTAGACCCGATCCAGCATCATCAGTGCGACAGCGATCATCAGGAAGCCGAACACGTGCTTGATGGTTTCCATCCAGGCACCGGCTTTGGGCAGCAGCTTGCCGCCGGAGGTGCCCAGCAGCAGCAGCGGCAGGCCCATGCCCATAGAGAGGGCGTACAGGGTGACGCCGCCCAGCATCAAGTCACCACTTTGGGCGACGTAGATCAGCACGCCGGACAGCGGCGCGGTGGTGCAGGGGGAGGCGACCAAACCGGAGATCAGGCCCATGACAAAGACGCCGACAAAGGAGCCGCCTTTTTGCTGATTCTGCGCGTTGTTGAGTTTGTTCTGCAGGCTGGCGGGCAGTTGCAGGTTGTACACGCCGAACATGGACAAGGAGAGCACCACAAACAGCACGGCCAAGCCGATCAGCACGGTCGGGCTTTGCAGCGCGGCTTGGTATTTCATGCCCGCCGAGGCGACGATCAGGCCCAGGATGGTGTAGGTGATCGCCATACCTTGGACGTAGGTCATCGACAGGGCAAAGGCTTTGCGGGTCGACAGCTGACCTTGACCGCCGATGATGCTGGTCAGGATCGGGTACATGGGGAACACGCACGGGGTGAACGCCAGCAGCATGCCCAGGCCGACGAAGGTGATGATGATCAGCCACAGCTTATCGCCATCGAGCATGGCGGCCAGGCCATCCTGTTTGGAGATCGGTGCCGCCGGGATCTGGGCAGCTGCGGCAAAGCCGTCATTGGCTTCGACGTCATTGAGGAAGACGGTTTGGCGGGTCGGCGGATAGCAAAGAATGCCGTCCAGGCAGCCCTGGTAGGTCACGGTGACGCTGGCGCCGCCCTTCGCTTCAAGTACGGGGATGGTCAGGGTAACGGCATCGAAGTACACCGGCTGATCACCAAACCAGTCATCGGTGTGGATCACCGGCTCTGGGTATTGGATCTCACCGAGGCGCACGTCGCCGTCGACTTCCACCTGCAGATCGAACTTGTCCTGATAGAGGTAGTAGTCCTTGCCCTGCATGCTCCATTTCAGCTCCAGAGCATTACCCTGCTGGCCGAAATCGAATAGGTAGGCTTGGTCCACCGGTAAGATCTGTGGCTCTTGCTTTAAGAATGAGAAGTTGGCGCTGGCGTGAACGCTGGTCAACAGCAGCAATAAACAGGTCAGAATTCTTTTCATAATGCGCAATGTTGCTTGATCCAATCTAAGTAGGCTTGGTGCCCCCATTGAATGGGTAAGGCAATGATCTCCGGTACGTCGTAAGGGTGATGTTGGCAGATCGCGGCTTCCAGCGCCGGTTGCTGCTCCGCTCGTGTTTTGATCACCAATTGGCATTCGCGCTCTTCGCACAGCTTGCCGTCCCACTGGTACATCGACAGCACACCGGGGATCAGGTTGATACAGGCCGCGAGGCCCTGTTGCAGCAGGTGAGCCGCTAACGCTTTGCCGGCTGACTCATCCGGGCAGGTGCACAGCACCACTTGGTATTCCGTCATGGGTGTGACCTAGGCGTCCGAGTAAAGGTTCCCGGCGAGTAGATTACGGGACTTCGTGCTTGGGTGCACAACCTTGTGTGCGGAAATATGAGCATGGCTTGAAAACAGACCCGTGATCCCCCATCTGTGTTTCATAGACGCATTTTATATTGAGGTCGCTGTGGCTTTTTATCTGTTTTTGCTGTTTGCGGTGATGCCCATCGTTGAGATCTACGTGTTGATGACCGTTGGCGACGCCTTGGGGGCCATCAACACCATCGCCTTGGTGATCCTGACTGCCGCTGTGGGTGCGTCCTTGGTGCGCAGCCAGGGGCTGAGCACCATGATGAGCGTGCAGCAGCGCCTGGCCCGTGGCGAGATGCCGGGTCAGCAGATCGTGGAAGGGGTGATGTTGGCGGTGGCTGGCGTCTTGTTGGTGACGCCGGGCTTTGTCACCGATGCGTTTGGTTTGCTGGTGCTGACCCCGGCGACGCGCGCGCCGATCGCCCGCTTCTTGATGAGCAAGATGCAGCTGCGCATGGTGCAGCCGGGCCAGTTCCAGGGCGGTTTTGGCCAGACGCATACGTACAGCGAGAGCCAACAGGACTCGCCATTAGAGGCGCCGCGCCGTGATATCGACCAAGGCAGTGGTGGCAGCACCATCGATGGCGATTACGAGCGTAAGGATTGAGGCCATTCTGAGCCCAGACGTGATGTCTTGAGCGGCTTGAACGGATCACAAAGGGGCACCGCGGTGCCCCTTTGTCGTGTTCGGTGTTCTGCTCGATGGTGGGCTTAGGGGTTGGGAAGATCGGCCATCAGGGGGGGATCCGTTTGTGGCGGGATCTGTTTGAGTCGGCGGCGGGCGATCAAGTAGCACAGCAGCCCCAATAAGCCGTTGGCGAGGGCGATGCCGATAAATAGCCCCTCGGCGCCGCCGAGGGCCCGTCCCACCCAAGCGGCGGGCAGCAGCAGCGCCAAGCGACTGAGGTTGAGCAGCAGTGCCGGGATAGGGCGTCGGTAGCTGTTGAGTGAGACCGCCAGCATGATCACCACCGCCAATGCGCCATACCCCAAGGGGACCCACAGCAGGTATTGGCTGATGTAGTGGTGGGTGAGTGGCTCGGTGGCGAAGATCCCGGCGATGCTATCCAGGTTGAGCCAGAGCAGGGCGTAGATCGCCAGCTGGATCAATATGATGATATGAATGCTGCCCAGTAACGCCCGCACCGCCCTCTGATACTGACCGGCGCCGAGGTTTTGCGCCATAAAGGGCGCGAGGGCACCGCATAGGGCGGTGACCACGATCATCAGCAAAGATTGGATGCGATTGGCGACGCCAAACGCGGCCACGGCATGAATGTCGATCCGGGCTAGCATGGCGATCAGTGCGGCACTCGCGATCGGGTTGAGCAGATTGGATAGGGTGGCGGGCCGGGCGATGTGCAGCTGCGCCTGCCAGTGCTGACGCAGTCTGGCCCAACAGGGGCTAACCAAGAGTCGGTGCTGTACCAGCAGCATGTAGGCAGCCACTACAAAGCTGACCATCCAGGCGATCACCGTGGCGATCGCGGCCCCCTGTAGGCCAAAAGCCGGGATCGGCCCGAAGCCGAAGATCAGCAGGGGATCGAGGATCGCATTGAGCACCGCGACCAGGCCTGTCACCAACGCCGGGGTAAAGGTGTTGCCGGTGGCGCGGATCGCCTGATTGCCGACGATGGGCAAAACCAGAAACCCCACTCCCCAGTACCAGACGACCATATACTCTTTGGTCAGTGGCAGCAGCGTATCGGAGGCACCGAGCAGGCGAAACAGCGGATCCATGGTGGCCAGCCCGCCCAGGCCCACCGTGGTCACCACCAGTACCGCCAGCAGCAGACCATGGGTGACAAACTGCGCGCCTTCCGCTCGATGGCCCTGGCCGAGCAGCCGGCCCAGTTGCACCGACATGCCGGTGCCCAGGCCCAGAGCAATGGAGATAGCCATCAAGGTGGGGGCCAATGTCAGGCCAAAGGCGGCCAGTGGCTCGGTGCCCAAGCGGGAGATGAAATAGGCGTCGGTCAGTTGGTAGGCGAGCAGGCTGAGTACTGCGAGCAGATTCGGTAGGGTTAGGCGAGTCAGGGTGCGGGCGATCGAGCCTGTGAGCAGATCTAGCTCTTTTCCCATTCTCCCTCCACCGCAAAATGCTGCCAATTTCTTAGAGTATCAACCGGATGTTGAGATCGGCAACGGGTTTCTGTTAGCGACGGGGCTGAGCGGTTCTTGGCGCTTCGGGCGGTGAATTTTTTTGTGCTGGCCCCTTGTATTCGCCCTAGCTTAGCCCCCATATACCCAAACATCAGGCAGCGAAGCTGCCTAAACCCGTTTTAAGCTAAAACACGGAACCGTTCTTAGGAGAGATCACAGATGAAAATCCGTCCGTTGCATGATCGCGTTATCGTTAAGCGCACTGAAGTTGAATCCAAGTCCGCTGGCGGCATCGTTCTGACTGGCAGCGCTGCTGAAAAGTCGACTCGCGGTGAGGTTGTGGCCGTAGGTAAAGGTCGCATTCTGGAAAATGGCCAAGTGCAAGCTCTGGATGTGCAGATCGGCGATACCGTCATCTTCAATGAAGGCTATGGCGTTAAGACCGAAAAGGTTGATGGCGTTGAGATGCTGATCATGTCCGAGTCCGACATCCTGGCGATCGTCGAATAATCTCTGTATCGAATTCTGAAGGAAGAAAGTAATGGCTGCTAAAGACGTAAAATTTGGAAATGACGCTCGCGTAAAAATGCTGGCGGGTGTGAACGTACTGGCTGACGCGGTAAAGGTGACCCTGGGTCCTAAAGGCCGTAACGTGGTACTGGACAAGTCCTTCGGCGCGCCGGCGATCACCAAAGACGGTGTGTCCGTTGCCAAAGAGATCGAGCTGGAAGACAAGTTCGAGAACATGGGCGCCCAGATGGTGAAAGAGGTTGCCTCTAAAGCCAACGAAGTGGCCGGTGACGGCACCACCACCGCCACCGTTCTGGCTCAGGCCATCGTCAACGAAGGCCTGAAGGCCGTTGCGGCGGGCATGAACCCGATGGATCTGAAGCGCGGCATCGACAAAGCGGTTGTCGCTGCGGTTGCCGAGCTCAAAGAGCTGGCCGTGCCTTGCACCGATTCCAAAGCCATCGCTCAGGTGGGCAGCATCTCCGCCAACTCCGACACCCAAGTGGGTGAGATCATCGCCACCGCCATGGAAAAAGTGGGTCAGGAAGGCGTGATCACCGTTGAGGAAGGTCAGGCGCTGGAGAACGAGCTGGACGTCGTGGAAGGCATGCAGTTTGACCGCGGTTACCTGTCCCCTTACTTCATCAACAACGCCGAAAACGGCACCGTTGAGCTGGACTCCCCGTTCATCCTGCTGGTGGACAAGAAAGTCTCCAACATCCGTGAACTGCTGCCGATCCTGGAAGGCTTGACCAAAGCCGGCAAGCCGCTGCTGATCGTGGCCGAAGATGTGGAAGGCGAAGCCTTGGCGACTCTGGTCGTGAACAACATGCGCGGCATCGTGAAAGTGGCGGCGGTTAAGGCCCCAGGCTTTGGCGATCGTCGTAAAGCCATGCTGCAGGACATCGCGATCCTGACCGGCGGTACCGTGATCTCCGAGGAGATCGGTCTGGAGCTGGAGAAGGCGACCCTGGAAGATCTGGGCACCGCCAAGCGTGTTGTGATCTCCAAAGACAACACCACCATCATCGATGGCGCCGGTGACGAAGCGCAGATCCAGGGCCGTGTCGGTCAGATCAAACAGCAGATCGAAGAGTCGACTTCCGACTACGACAAAGAGAAGCTGCAAGAGCGCATGGCCAAGCTGGCCGGCGGTGTTGCCGTGATCAAGGTTGGCGCTGCCACCGAAGTCGAGATGAAAGAGAAGAAAGATCGCGTTGAAGATGCGCTGCACGCCACCCGCGCTGCGGTTGAAGAAGGTGTGGTTGCCGGTGGTGGTACTGCGCTGGTTCGTGCCGCAGCCAAGATCGGCGATCTGACCGGTGACAACGAAGAGCAGAACGTCGGTATCAAGCTGGCCCTGCGTGCGATGGAAGCGCCGCTGCGCCAGATCGCCTACAACGCCGGCGTGGAGTCCTCCGTCATCGCCAACCAGGTTCGCGCCGCTGCGGGTAATGACGGCTACAACGCCGCGACCGGTGAGTTCGGTGACATGCTGGAGATGGGTATTCTGGATCCAACCAAGGTCACCCGCTCTGCGCTGCAGTTCGCGGCGTCCGTTGCTGGCCTGATGATCACCACCGAAGCCATGGTGACCGATAAGCCACAAGAAGCGGCGCTAGCCGGTGCCCCAGATATGGGCGGTATGGGCGGTATGGGCGGCATGGGCGGCATGATGTGATGCACCCCTGACCCTCGCGTCTGACACAAACCCTCGCCTCGGCGGGGGTTTGTTGTTTTCGGCTCTGGGCCCGGTTCGCGTTTGTTTTTTAGCTTGTGAGTGCAAGTGGCTGTGACTGCAGTTGAACCGGGATTGAACGCATTTTGACCATTTGCGATTAATTTTGAATCTTTTGCGTTAGGCTGCTTCTAACTTATGTAGCGAATCCACGGTCCCCAATGTAAGGAGTATTGAATGAAACATCTGATCTGGTTGGTCGCAGTGGTCTTGGGCGGTACAGGCACGGCAGTCGCGGCGGACGAGGCGCCGCAGTGGCCGACTCAGGATGGGGATGTGACGGTCGTCTGGCAGGAGCCGGAGAACTACAAAGATGTCCGTACCGGCAGTGGGGTGCAATCCCGATATCAGAATCATGTGTTTGCCACGCTAGGCAAGCATCTGCAAAAACGGGTGACCCCGTTGTTGCAGGATGGCGACAAGGTGACGTTTACCGTGACCGACTTGGATCTGGCTGGCGATGTCCGTCCCTCGTTTGGCCGTACCTCGAATGACATCCGCATCGTCAAAAGCATCTATCCGCCGCGTATGGCATTCAGCTATCAGGTGATCGATGGCAGCGGTGAGGCGATCGCCCAAGGGGAAGAAGACCTGCGCGATATGGGCTTTGATACCCGCTCGGCCGGCCGCTATCAAAATGAGTCACTGCGTTACGAAATGCACATGCTGGATGATTGGATCCGCAAGGATCTGACCAAGCAGCTTGAGCAGCGCTGAGCGGCCCTTATCTTCAAAAAAACCGCCTTTCGGCGGTTTTTTTGTGTTTACTTAATGCTTTGGCGCAGCTGATTGAGGGTGCTCAGCACCAACTCCAGCTGTTTGACCAGCGTTGCCAACAGGGCGGGATCGGGCTCAGCCTCGAACGCTTGCAGTTGTTCACCCAGCTCCTGTACGTAAGGGACGAAGCGGTTGGCATCGCAGGTAAAGCCCGCATCGGCGCGGAAGATGGCGGCGAATTTGCCTTGGCCTTTTTTCTGTAGCTCATCCAGCAGCATATCGGCGTCCAGCGCTTGGCGATAGGCGGTTTGCAGGCTGGTACGGTATTGTTCAATGATGGTCTGGTAGGACATGTGTTTTCCCCTATGATCAGGGGCGAATTATAGAAAGGTCGCAGGTGTGACTCAACCGGAGTGGTGAAATGAAAAAATGGATAGGGCTGGTGGTGTGGTTTTGTTGCGCGCTGTCGGTGGCGCAGGCAAAACCCGGCGATCAGCCGGTGTTTTTCAAATTGGAGGCTCAGGGCCATACGGCCTGGTTGTTGGGCTCTATCCATGTGGGAGAGGCCAGTTTTTACCCTTTGCCAGAGCAAATTGAGGCGGCTTTTACCCAAGCGACTAGCCTGGCATTAGAGGCGGATCCGAACGATCCCAATTCTCAGGCTCTGGTGATGGCGCACGCGCTGGCCAAAGGTGCCTTGCCCAAGGCATTGGCGAAGGATCTTGAGGCGTATTGCGGTCAGCTCGGGATCCCGTGTGATCAGCGACTAGCACCGTGGCTGCTCAGTGCCCAGATCGCCATGTCTCAGATGTCGGCGGCAGGCTATTACCCGGTCCACGGTATCGAGGCGCACCTGTTGCAGCGCTGGCGTGGCAATGTATTGGAGCTGGAGGGTATGGAGCGTCAATTGACCATCTTCGCTTCTCTCAGTGACACGGCTCAGCACGAAATGCTGGCGGCGGCGCTGGTTGGTCAGGATGATGAGTTTGAGCAGTTGATCCGAGCGTGGCGCCAAGGCGATAAAGAAGCGTTGGCCGAGCAGATGAAAGAGGGGATGGCAGGTAGCCCTGAGCTGTGGCAGAAGCTGATGGTGGATCGCAATCAGGATATGGCGGCGATCTTGGGCCAGTGGCTCGGCCAATACGATCAAATGTTTGTGGTGATCGGCGCCGGCCACTTGGTGGGTCAGGGTTCGATCCCGCAGCTGCTGCAGCAGCAAGGGATCGCGATCACCGATTGTTGGCAGCAGCGCTGTCAGTAGTTAGGCGTTGGGCTGGGCCAACCAGTTCAGGATCGGCCCCAGCAGCTGCTGGGCGGGCTCGGCCCGGTGATTGGGCGAGCGTGGATTGCAGAAGCCATGGGGCTGAGCGGTCAGCGTGAGCTGACTGTGCTGGATCAGGGCGGTGGTTGGCTCGGTCACGCCGGGATCGTCCCGACACAGCAGCAGGCGCGTGGGGCAAAGGGGGCGTCGCTCGCTGTCGTTGGCGATCTGGCTGCCGTAGATCAGCGCGACTTTGCCTAGGTGTTGGCCCAGCGGCGTCGAGAGCAGGGGCCAGGCGGCATTCGCGCCGGCGCTGAAGGCCAGCAGGGCGCTGCCGCTGGGAGCTTGCTCGATCAATGCCTGCAGTTTTTGCTGGTAAACCGCGGGGCTGCAACGGCGTTGAAAGTATTCATAGGCCTGGGCTTCATCGCGAAACGCGAAGCGTTGGCCGGCATAGGGATCGAGCACCTGCACTGAGCCAAATCGCAGGTTCAGCTCGGCAATAAAGGGGTCGAAGCTGGCGTGCTGGCCCCAGATATCGGTGATCAACAACAGGGTGTCAGACATCTCTCTTCCTTGAATAAACCGCGTGTTGGGTCGATATGCTAACGGCCCTGCGCCGTTTATGCCAATTTGAGGTCGATGGGCGTTTTTGACCGTTTTCCACCGATCTCCCGCACCAATCTGGGCACCAGAAAGCCGGGGCTGAGCTCCAGCCATTGCGCCATGATCTGGCGTGCCCGGTGATCGCTGACCTCGAAGTGCGCCGCGCCGCGCACTTTGTCGAGTTGGTGCAGGTAGTAGGGCAGGATCCCGGCGGCAAACAGGCGCTCCGACAGGTGCGCCAATACCTGGGCGTCGTCGTTGACGCCTTTGAGCAGCACACTTTGACTGAGCAGGGTGACGTTGGCCTGCTTGAGCCGACGCATGGCGGCGGCGAAGACGTCATCGATCTCATTGCCATGGTTGCTGTGCAACACCATGACGATCTGCCAGGGGCTGTCGGCCAGTAGCTGAACCAACTCATCGGTGATGCGGCTGGGCATGACCACAGGCAGGCGGGTGTGGATCCGGATCCGCTTTAGCTGGGGCACGGCTTTGAGCTGCTCGAACAGCTCGGCCAGATGATCGTCCCGCGCCATTAGCGGATCGCCGCCGGACAGCAGCAGCTCGTTGATATTGGGATCGCTGTTGAGGTAGTCGAAGGTGGCGCGGATCTGCGCGGCGTCGACTTTATGCTGCTGATAGGGGAAATGGCGGCGAAAGCAGTAGCGGCAGTTGACGGCACAGCCGCTGCGCAGCATCAGCAGCGCACGCGAGCGGTATTTGTGTAGCAAGCCCGGGGTGCTGCCCTGTTGCTCCTCGGTGGGATCCGTATCAAACCCGGGGGTATCGCGCATCTCCGCGCCGATGGGCAGCACTTGCCGCAGCAGGGGATCGTTCGGATCGCCTTGGCGGATCTTGGCGGCAAAGGCGCGTGGAACCAGCATGGGAAACTGGCGACGCGCGGCCTGCCCATCGCCGTAGCGGGTGGGATCCAGATCAAGATCCTGCAACAGAGTCACAGGATCCTTGTAGGCATTGGCCAGATCGATCTGCCAGCTCCGCTGCGAGCGGTGCACAGGATCGGAATTTCGGGTTATCATTGTACGGTTAATTTCAACAGAGACAGCTGGAAGAGAGAAGATGGCTTCTTATTCGACGAACGAATTTAAATCCGGGCTTAAGATAATGCTGGACGGCGAGCCGTGCAACATTATTGAGAACGAGTTGTTTAAGCCAGGCAAAGGTCAGGCGATTAACCGCGTGAAGATCAAAAAGTTGATCAGCGGTAAGACTCTGGAAAAGAACTTCAAGTCGGGCGAGAGCGTCGAAGGCGCAGACGTAATGGACATGGATCTGGCTTACCTCTACAGCGATGGTGAGTTCTGGCATTTCATGAACAACGACACCTTCGAGCAGCTCGCAGCCGATAAAAAGGCCGTGGGCGATGCGGAAAAGTGGCTGGTGGAGCAGGATACCTGCACCATCACCGTGTGGAACGACAACCCAATCGTCGTGACGCCGCCGAACTTCGTTGAGCTGGAAGTAACGGAAACCGATCCGGGCCTGAAAGGCGATACCCAAGGTACCGGCGGTAAGCCAGCCACTTTGGCGACCGGTGCCGTGGTGCGTGTGCCGCTGTTTATTACCATCGGTGAGGTGGTAAAAGTGGATACCCGTACCGGCGAATACGTAGAGCGTGTGCGCAAGTAATTGCCGCACATTGAGCGTGAAAGAGCGGGCCTATGCCCGCTCTTTTTGTTTCTCTTGCGCAATGCGGCTATCGCCGCTGAGCGGCATAGGCCAGAACGGTTCATGCGCAAAACTCTGAGTTCTGTAAAACCATGATTGAAACCACTGAGTGGCAGCCCACCACGACCCGGGCCCAACTGCGACGCCGCGCCGAGGTGATCCAGGCGATCCGAGCCTTCTTTGCCCAGCGTGAGGTGCTCGAGGTGGATACGCCAGCCCTGAGTAAGGCGGCGGTGACCGATATCCATCTGGTGAGTTTTGAGACCACCTTCGTCGGCCCCGGCGCCGCGCAGGGGCTGCCGCTGTACCTGATGACCTCGCCGGAATTTCATATGAAACGCCTGCTGTGCGCGGGCTCAGGTTGCATCTATCAGATCGGCAAGAGCTTTCGTAATGAAGAATCTGGCCGTCATCACAATCCGGAATTCACCATGCTGGAGTGGTACCGCGTGGGGTTTGACCATCACGCGCTGATGGCGGAGATGGCGGAGCTGTTGAAGGCGACCTTGGGCTGTGGCGAGCCGGAGAAGGTGACCTACGCCGAGGCGTTTGAGCGGGTGCTGGGATGCGATCCGCTGGAGGCGTCGGTGGCCGAGCTGCAGGCCTTGTGCCGTCAGCATGATCTGCAGGATATCGGCGATCAGGAAACCACCCATGCGCCGCTGCAGCAATTGCTGTTCTCCATGGTGGTGGAGCCGCAGATCGGCCAGGCGGTGCCGTGCATGGTGCATGCTTTCCCGGCGAACCAGGCGGCGTTGGCCCGTATTAATGTGGCCGATCCGCGCACGGCCGACCGCTTCGAGGTGTACTTTAAAGGCATCGAGTTGGCCAACGGCTTTTATGAGTTGGCGGACGGCGCCGAGCAATTGCGCCGTTTCGAGCAGGACAACCGAGAGCGACGGGCGATGGGCTTGGTGCAGCGGCCGATCGACCATCACCTGATCGTCGCACTGAAGCACGGCTTGCCGGACTGCGCCGGGGTGGCATTGGGCATTGACCGATTGGTGATGTTGGCCAGCGATCTGAAGCATATTGAACAGGTTATCGCCTTTCCCGTCGGGCGGGCCTGAGTTACACTGGATAAGTTAAGAGTCATTCTCAATCACAGGACAGTTTGCTGAGCAGATGGTGTGTGAGACGGTAAGGCGAGGATCGGTATGGTCGATCCTGATGGCGGTTTGGATCCTGGCGCTTGCGCTGGTGGCCCCGCTGCACGCCCAGACCCATCATCATGAGCACGACAGCAGCGTCATTGAGCTGTGCGATTTCTTCGTTCACCAGCATCAACTGACGCAACTGCTCAGTGTTGACTGGCACTGGCCTGACAGCAACAGTCGGGCACTGTGTTCGGATGCGGTTGAGCCACCTCGGCACAACTGCGCCACCACTAAGGGCTATCTGGCCCGCGCCCCACCGCGCCTTTCCTAACGCAAACCAATGATTAATGACGGCAACGGTCGCGACCGCTGACGCGGCGATCTTGCATCTATCCAATTTGTATTAGGAAAGACACCATGTCTTCGACGTTTCGAATTCACAGCACCGCGATTGCGGTTGCTGCCCTGATGGGCACCGCATTTTCTGCTCAGGCAAACCTGACCAACCCTGAGATCAGCCTGGTACTTGATGGGCATTATCAGTCTGGCGAACGGGCGCTGGGCGAGCGCGAAGAGGGCTTCGCCCTGGGCCACACCGAGCTGGCGATCTCCGCTGCGGTGGACGACAAGTTTTACGGCAAACTCACCACGGTGCTGGAAAGCCATGAGGGCGAGATCGAAGTGGGGCTGGAAGAGGCCTTTATTCAAACCTTGGCCATGCCTTGGGCTCTGTCGGTGCGCGCCGGCCGGTTTTTGTCGGAGATCGGCTATCTGAACAACCAGCATCTGCACAGTGATGCCTTTGTTGAGCGGCCCGCGGCCTATCGGGCGTTTCTTGGCGGTCACTATTTTGATGACGGCATTCGGCTCAACTGGATCGCGCCGACCGACACCTATTGGGAATTAGGCACAGAGGTGTTTGGTGGCGATCCGTTGCAGGCCGAAGGGCTGGATCACGCTGAAACCGTCGGGGTGTACCACCTGTACAGCAAGTGGGGCGGCGATATCGGCTTAGCGCACAGCTGGCAGGCGGGGATCTCCTGGTTGCGTAACGAGAACGGTCAGGGCGGAGTGCATGAGGAGCACGCTGAGGACCTGTTGGACGATCATGACCATGATCACAGCCATGGTGCTGAGTTTACCGGGCGGGATCTGTTTAACGTCTCAGCGGTATACAAATGGGCACCAGGCGGTAACTACAAATACAATCACCTGACGATCAGTGCCGAATACTTTTATCTGGATTCGCCGTTTGCCGGTGAGGAGCATGACCATGATCACCACGCCTTGGCTGAGGAGGCGGGGGCGGACTACTTTGACGGTTGGTATGTCTCCGGGGTGTATCAGATCAGCCCTTCTTGGTCGGCGGGTTTGCGCTATGGCCAGATGAGCGCCGGGCTGATGGAAGCGCACGGCGATCACAGCCATTATCACCCTGCCGACATCAAGGAAACCGAGGCCATGCTAGCCTGGCATCCAAGTCACTTCTCCACCGTGCGTCTGCAGTACAGCCATCAGGATGTGCATGGGCTGGATCATGCCGATGATCACCAATTCACGCTGCAATATGTGATGACCTTGGGAGCCCACGATGCGCACCAGTTTTAAGCGGCTTTTTGCGTGCTGTGCCTTGCTGCTGGCGCCCAATGCTTGGGCGCTGAACCTGTTCGCCTGTGAGCCGGAATACGCGGCGCTGGCGCAGGAGCTGGCGCCCGAGGCGCGGATCTTCAGTGCCACCACGGCGCTGCAGGATCCCCATCAGATCCAAGCCCGGCCCAGTTTGATCGCTCAGATGCGGCGGGCGGATCTGGCGATCTGTGCCGGCGCTGAGTTGGAGGTGGGTTGGTTGCCTATGCTGCAGATGAAGGCCAACAATCCCAAGGTGCGGGATGGCCTGCCGGGCATGTTCTATGCGGCCGAGCAGGTGGACACCTTGGATCGGCTCGATAGCGTCAGTCGCGATATGGGCGATGTGCACGCCGAAGGGAATCCGCACCTGCATTTCTCGCCACAGCGGCTGCTGCGGGTGGCGCAGGTATTAACCGAGCGCCTGGCGCAGTTAGATCCAACCAATGCTGAGCACTACCGGGCGAATTTCGACGATTTCAGTGCCCGTTGGTTGACGGCCATCCCCGTCTGGGAGGCAAAAGCGGCGCCGTTGCACGGGCAGGCGGTGATCGCCTATCACTCCAGTTTCCGCTATCTGTTTGATTGGCTCGGCGTCGAGCAGGCGGGAGATCTGGAGCCCAAGCCGGGCTTGCCGCCGAGTACGGCCCATCTGGCTGGGCTGCTGGCACTGACGGAGCAGCAAACCATCATGGCGGTGGTGCATGCGGGCTATCAGGATCGCCGCGGGGCGCAGTGGCTGGCGCAGCGGGCCGAGTTGCCCGTGGTGCGCTTGCCGTTTTCGACCGGCCAGGAGGGGATCGACAGCCTGTTTGCGCTGTACGATGCGGTGTTGGAGCCGTTGTTGGCACACGTGGGGGAATGATGGATCTGACTTTGCTCACCATTTTAGCGCCTGCCTTGGCGGCAGGACTGTTGGTGCTGTCGACGCACGTCGTGCTGGGCCGTCAGGTGCTGAAACGCGGGATCATCTTTATTGATCTGGCGATCGCTCAGATCGCGGCGCTGGGTGCCGTGCTGGTACACACCCGGCATTGGCTGCACGATGCCGATGGCCATCAGCACCTATTGGGGCTGGATTACCTGGTGCCGGCTCTGTTCGCGTTGGGCGGGGCGGCGCTGATCGCCCTGCTGGAGCGCCGCTTTAAGGCGGAGCTGGAGGCGTTGATCGGTTGCCTGTATGTGCTCAGTGCGGTGGCCGCAATGTTGTTATTGGCAGGGGATCCCCACGGTGGCGAGCTGCTCAAGCAGTTGTTATCCGGTCAGATCCTCTGGACCGATTGGCCGAGTCTGGTGGGCCCGGTGCTGATCACGGTGCTCTGCTTAGGTTTGTTGCTTTGGCGCCCAGACGTGTTGGAAGGCCCTTTGTTCTACGTGCTGTTTGCCCTAGTGATCACCTTTTCGGTGCAACTGGTGGGGGTCTATCTGGTGTTTTCCAGCTTGATCCTGCCCGCTCTGGCGGTGAACCGCATGTCTGGCAAGTCTGCGCTGTTTTGGGGCTATGGCGTGGGCGTATTAGGTTATGCCAGTGGCCTGTGGCTGTCGGCGGGGCTTGATCTGCCCTCTGGGGCGACCATCGTCTGTACCCTGAGCTTGGCAGCGGTGTTGGTGCGGGTGAGTGTCCGGGGGCAAGGCTCGCGCTAAGAGCACAGATGGAGGAATGCATAAAGGGGCGCTTCGGCGCCCCTTCGTCGTGTAGCGGGTAAAAGGCTTAATCCGCTTCTGCGATCATCTGCGCCTGCTGATAATTTTGAATGCCGACCTTATCGATCAACTCGAGCTGGGTTTCCAGCCAATCGACGTGCTCCTCTTCGTCTTCGAGAATGTCTTGGCACAGATCCCGGCTGACAAAATCTCTTATCGTCTCGAAGTAGGCGATCGCCTCGCGCAGATCAGGGATCGCGTCCATCTCCAGCGCCAGATCGCAGGTCAGCATCTCCTGAGTGTGTTCACCGATCCTTAGCTTGCCCAGACTCTGCAGGTTGGGCAGCCCTTCCAGAAACAGGATCCGCTCGATCAGCTTATCGGCGTGATTCATCTCATCGATGGATTCGTGGTACTCCTTATCGGCGATGCGATGCAGACCCCAGTCTTTGTACATGCGGGCGTGGAGGAAGTACTGATTGATGGCGATGAGTTCGTTGCCGAGCACCTTGTTGAGAAAGGCGATGACCTTGGGATCCGCTTTCATGGCGTCGTTTCCTTAGCGACTGAATTTCACTAAGCGTGGCAAAAAAGCGTCAACGTGCAACTGCCCGCGAGGGAAAACGGCTCGTGCGCATAGGGGGGCGCTGTGGATCGGCTAGGCGACTTCGTAGTAATTCGGCGTCACATCCAATTGCTGTTGCATGATCTCCAAGGTGGTCTTGATGCACTTGCCGCACTGGGTGCCGACATTGAGTTTGGCTTGCAGCGTTTTCAGATCGGTCGCGCCCTCGGCTACCACCTGTTTTACCTGCTTATCGGTCACGCCGAAGCACACACATACGTACATCGTTGGGTCTCGCTGTTGATTGAACTTAACGTTGCGCTGAATTGTGAATGGTAATGATTCTCATGTCCAATGACATTATGCAAGGAAGACTCGGTTTTTCTACCCAATGGGTTATAAAAAAGGGTGAGCATTATCACGTCGATAGTGCATTAGGAGATGGAAAGATGGATCAGGAGCAGATGAACAACAGCATTCGCCGTTTTCTCAAGCAGGTGGGGATCCAGTCACACCAGGAGCTGGAGCAGTTACTGCAGGACGCGGCTCGGGCTGGCACCTTGGGCGAGGCACCGCTGCCGGTGGAGATGACCTTATCGGTACCGTCGCTGGGTTTTAGTCATAGGATCGCCGCCAAACTGGAGCTTGGCGACGATTGAGCCGCTCAGGCCACTCAGTAGCCTTGGGTGAAGTCGACGAGGTGCTGTAGGCGCTCGCTACGCTCAAACCGACGCAGGTTGTCGACAAAGAGGCGGACAACCTGCTCTGGAAAGCTGGTCGCGGCGACATGGGGGGTGAGGCTCACCTGCGGGTGCTGCCACAGCGGGGAATCCTGTGGCAGCGGCTCGCTTTCGAACACATCCAGTACGGCATGCGCCAATTGACCCGCATCGAGGCGGGCCAGCAAGGCATCAATATCCAACACCGAGCCACGGCCCACGTTGATCAGTGTGGCGTGGCTCGGCAGCGCAGCGAGGGTCTTGGCGTTAAGCAGGTGATGGCTTTGTGGCGTGCTGGGCAGCACCGACACCAACACATCGGCCAGTGCCAGGGCATGGTTGAGATCCGGTAGGGCGACGATCCGCTCAAACCCGTCGACGGCGTGACCGCGGCGATTGACCCCGATGATCCGCATACCAAACGCGGCGGCAACGCTGGCGATATGGCGGGCGATATCGCCGGTGCCCAGTAACACCAGGGTTTGTCCCTGTAAGGAGCCGTAGCTGTGCGGTTGCCAGAGGTGTTGCTCTTGCTGCGTGGCGTAACGGGGCAGGTGACGCAGGCGTGACAACAGATGGGCAAACACATACTGAGCCATCAGTGGGCCGAAGATCCCGCGAACATTGGTTAATTGATAGTCTTTGGCCAGATCCGCCGCCATCAAGGGTTCAATGCCGGCGTAGGTGCTGGCCAGCCATTGGGGCTTGCTCCCTTGCCGCAATGCCTCTGCGGCGAGTGCGGGCTCTGCCAGCCAGATAGGCGCTTCAGACGGTGTGGCGAGCTGGGTGATCCCGGCAGTCTCGAGCAGTGCAGCAAAGCGGTCGTTGTGGTGGGTCAGTAGCGCGATCGGGATCATGTTTGAGCTTCCAAGGCATTGGGTCGCTGTTACCATACGTCTCTGTTGTATCGAAGGAAAGACGTATGAATTGGCTGCTTGATATGGTCCATCTATTGGGGCGCTCGCTGTATCCCTATCTGACGGATATCTCCGTTGCCTTACTGGCCTGCGTGTTGGTGGTGATCAGCCCAGATCTGCAGCGGGCGATCCGGCGCCGGATCATCACCTGGCCGTTTCCGGCCCGAACCGGGGTGTTTATCCTGCTGGTGGCGTTTGGCTACGGCATGGTGATCACTAAGCTGTCGCCCTACCTGGCCAGTCAATTGGCGCAGCTGCCGCCCAATTGGCTGCTGTTGGTGGTGAGCTTGAGCTTTGTCGTTATCGGCCTGTGGGCGGAGCGCCATCGTCAGATGTAATGGCGCCGCGGGCGTGTCTATTGCCAGACTTGGCCTGGCTGATGGCGCGGTGCATTGAGTCTGGCTCGGCTGCGGCCGGGGTAATTGCTGAAGATCCCGTCGACGCCCAAGGCGTCGAGACGCAGCAGATCCGGCGCGTGATCGACGGTATAGACGTAGATCTTCAGGCCGCGGGCTTTGGCGTCGGCGATGAAGGCGGGATCGGCAAAGTCCACGTCCATATGCACCGAGAAGGCCCCAAGCGCCGTAGCAAATTCGGCGTAGTTCAGTGGGCAACAGGCGGTCAGGGCGCCGATCTTCAGTGCTGGCCGTTGCCGCTTGAGTTGCGCCAACATCGGGTGATGGAACGAGGAGATCAGAAACTGCTCAGGGCGGTAGCCAAGCTCGGCTTCGGCGCGCTGCAGCAGCGCCAGCAGGGGCTCTACTGTGCCCATGCCTTTCAATTCGATGTTGAGATCGCACCGCCCACCAATACGTTCGAGCACCTGCCACAGGGTCGGGACGCGTTGACCCTCGCCCGCATCCAGTGTGCTCAGCACATCGAGGCTGCTGTCGCTGAGCAAACCGCTGCCGCTGGTGGTCTTATTCAGGTAACGGTCGTGCAGCACCACCAGGGTTCCTTCCAGCTGATGCACATCCAATTCGATGGCACAGGCGTCCTGCTCGATGGCCAAGTCCATGGCCGTTAGGGTGTTTTCTGGCGCCTCGCCGGAGGCACCACGGTGAGCAATAATGCGCATACGCACTTCCTCGATTAGTTGCGGATCAGGCCCGAGTCTCTGCTGTCATGGTTTTGTGCCATGTGCATCTCCATCTGAGGGTAGGCCAGCACGATCCCCTTGGCGCGGAACTTGGCGGTGATCCGCATATGCAGATCATGCCGCAGCGGCCAGCGTTTGCCCATCTCGTCGGCGTAAGCACGGACCTCGAAGTCCTGCGTATGGCTGCCAAAACCGCCGAAGAAGATCTCCGGCTCGGGTTGGCTCAGGGCCAGCGGCGACTCCTGTACAGCTTGATGCAGAACCGCCTCGACCAGTGCTGGATCTGAGTCTCGCGCGACCGAGACCTTGAGGATCACCCGGGTGATCGCATCGGACAGCGACCAGTTGACCAACTGCTCGGTAATGAAGGCTTTGTTGGGCACGATGATCTCTTTGCGATCCCAATCGACGATGGTGGTCGCGCGGATCTGGATCTTGGAGACGGTGCCGGTCAGATCGCGGATGGTGACCGTATCCCCGATCCGGATCGGCTTCTCAAACAGGATGATCAGGCCGGAGATAAAGTTGGCGAAGATCTCCTGCAGGCCAAAGCCCAGGCCGACGGTCAGCGCGGCGATCAGCCACTGCATCTTGCTCCAAGCCAGACCGAGGGTGGAGAAGGTGGCGAAGACGCCGATCGTATAGACCAGATATTTGCTGACGGTGGAGATCGCAAAGCCGGTGCCTGGCGTCAGATCCAGCCGCTGCAACAGCATCAGCTCAAGCAGGCCGGGCAGGTTACGGGCGATCATCCCGGTGAAGACGGCGATCATCAATGCCGCTGCCAGTGACATCAGGGTGATGGGTACGGCTTGCTCGACGTTATCGACAAACTGGGTGCTGGAATAGAGGGTGATCCCTTCCAGGAAGCTGAATACGGCCGGGTGGGTTTGGCTCCAGAGCCCCAATAGGGTCAAGGCAAACGCGAGGATCATCAGGCTGCGCACCAGGCTCAAGGATTGGGTTGAGATGGTGTCCAGATCCAGCTGTGGATCGTCCAGACCATCGACCAGGCCCTCGGCACTGGTGCTGGCGCTGCTGATCCCTTCGGCCTTCTCTTTTTCCCGCTGCGCCAGTACTTCCGCCCGGCGCGCTTTGGCCAGTTCGAACTGCAGGCGTCGCCGCTCGATCAGCATCCAACGCTTGACCATCAGGTACCCCAACAGGAAGGAGATCCCGACAGCGACCGTGATCAAGGCCTGGCTGAGCAGTTGGTGGCTGCTGTAGTAGTAGCCTCGCCACGCGAGGACCAAGGTGATCAGAGGCAGGCCGATCAGCACCAGCCAGATCAGCCGCTCGATGAAGCGCCGGTTGAGATCGGTTTTGCTGTGGTGGCGGTGATACTCCAGAGCAAAGCGCGATAGGCGGCGGAAGCTGTAGGCCACCAGCAAACAGAGGAAGACAAAGGCGATCCGGCCCAGGCTGTTGCTGAGCAGGGCCAGATCCAACTCGACGGTAAAGGCCACGATGGCCAGCAGGGGCGCAGCGAACAGGCATATCTTGCCGAGAAAGCGGCGCAGATGGGCAACCAGGGGAGGGTGGCGACGGAAGTGCGCCACCATCAAGCCATCTTCATGGGTCAGCTGGCGGATCGACCAGTAGAGCTGGAACACCAAGGTGGCAGACAGCACACCGTGCCCTAACGCGTGGGTGAATTCTGGGCCGGGTCCGAAGCGCAAAATGGCGCCGGCGAACCAGAGTGGCAGCGGCAACAGCAGGCTGTAGCCCAGTCCGATCAGTAGGGCTTTGACCGAGGCGCTGAATCGATCTTGGGTTACGTTACCGACGTAGCGTGCCTGTGCTTTGCGCAGTCGAGCGTAAGGGCCCTTGAGCAGATCCAGCGTGACGAGGATCAGCACCACTAACGCCAGCCACAGTGACCAAGGGCCCGCATTGAGTTGGTGGCTCTGGCGCAGATCGGCGCGACGCTGGGGATCCATCAGCCAACTGAGACTGAGGCCGACCTCTGACAGGGTTGATGAGGTTATCGGGCGTGCGTTGGGCAGCCAAAACAGGTACTCGGTGATCAGCCGTTCAAAGCGGTCATTGTGTTTGGAGAGTTGCTCTTGCTGCAGTTTGAGGCGGCTGAGCTCCACCACGAGCTGTTCGTGTGCTTCGACCAACTGCTCCAACAACTGCGCTTGGCGCTGCCATAAGGGCTGTTGCGCGGCGTCAATGTTGGGCGAGGCCAGATTACGCTGAAGCTGTTCCAACTGATGTTCGTAGTCGTACCGTTGCAATCGGGTTTTGCTGAGGAAACTGGCAGCGTCCTGGCCCCGCTCGCCTCTTTGTAAGGCATTGAGACGGCGGATCAATGATTCACCAAAGGCGGCACTGGCTCCGCCCCACTCCAGTTGCTCCTGAATGTCGCGATAGTCGGAGGATTGGGTTTGATAGCGTTGCTCGGCCTGGATCAACGCCTGGCTGGTGGCTTCCAGGTGGCCATTGATCTCACCTAGGGCGCGGGCCAGTGCGGCGTTGGTTTCGCTCAGGTGGCTCAGGCTGGGATCTTGATTGGAGTGGTTGCGCTGATCGGGGTTGTCGCTGATCGCCGCTTCGCTGGCCGCCCGGCGCTTCTGACTGGTGGCTTGATTGAGCCGGGTCAAGCGCAACTCAAAGGTCGCCAGTTGGCTTTGAACCAGGCGCTGACGCAGCTGGATAAGCTGCAGCTGCAGGGGCTGGGCACGCTGCTCCAGCTGCACTGTGGTGACCAAAGCTGCGTAGTAATCCTGCCGCGCCTGCAACGGGGCCGTGCGATTGGACTCGGCGCGAGCCAGACGCAGCTGCAGGTTGGCCTGCTGCTCGATCTCGGCGAGCTGGCCCAAGCGGTTGCGTGTGCTTTGTTGCAGCTCAGCGAGTGATTCTGCACTGGATTTTAGCTCTTGCAGCTGCAGGTGAACCCAAGACGTTTGCTGGGTCAAGGATTGGAGCGGGTCAACCTCGGCATTGAGGGGCTGTTGCAGCTGATTTTGCAACTGCTCCTGACGCAGTTCGAATTGATCGATCAGCTCTTGATACTCATTGGCTTGCTGCTCCAGCGCTTTTTGCTGGCTATGCCATTGTTCAATGGTGATGGTTTGATTGTTGTTATTGCCAAAAGGCATCAGGCGTCGCTCGAGTGAGAACGACGAATTGGCCTGAGCCAGTGAGCTGGTCAGAAGCAGGATAGAGCAAAGCAGGATGCGCCACATGGTGTTTAGCTTAGTCTTCGGGCGAAGGGGACGAGGCAAGTTTATCGGAGAATATCTTGGCTGACTATGAGGTTAACGGAGTTATCTCTGGCATAACGCGCAAGATATAACCAAATTGCAGATGGTCGGGCCAGCCAGTCTTGGCCGGCCCGAATTTTATCCTAGCGGCAGTGTGCCATCGCTTGGCCCAGACGGGTTTGGGCATTGATCTCAAACTTGTCGTCAAAGCCTTCCAGCATATCCTTACCGAAGCAGGCCACCACGGTGCTGCCGAGCTTGAATCGGCCCATCTCCTGACCTTTGCTGAAGCGGATCGCTTGCTCTCCGTCTGCCGGGTAATCCCAGGCCATGATATTGCCCCCGGCTGGCGGTGTGACGGTGCCAGCCCAGGTGGTTTCGATGCTTGCCACGATGGTGGCGCCGACCAGAACCATCGCCATAGGACCCTGCTCGGTATCGAAGATGGTGACAACGCGTTCGTTGCGAGCAAACAGGCCCGGCACGTTTTCAGCGGTCAAAGGGTTGACCGAAAACAGATCGCCCGGAACGTACACCATGCGTCGCAGCGTGCCAGCGCAGGGCATGTGGATGCGATGGTAGTCTTGTGGCGACAAATAGATGGTGGTGAAGTGACCATCCTTGAACGGTTCAGCGTCACTCTGGTGACCGCCCAACAGCTCCAACAAACCAAAGTCATGGTTTTTGGCTTGGATCAGGCGCTCATCGACGATAGGGCCCAATTGGCTCACACGGCCATCGACAGGCTGGATCAGCGTCTTCTCATCACCGACCAGCGGACGCAGACCGGGCTTAAGCTCGCGGGTAAAGAAGTCATTAAAGGTCTTGAAGGCCTTTGGATCTTCAATCAAGGCTTCTTGCATGTTGATGTCGTACTGGCGAATGAACCACTTGATAAAGGCTGTGGTTAATGGACCAGACTCGGACGCGGCGAATTTACCGACCAAGCGAGACACAGCATGCTTGGGCATGACGTATTGCAGAGTGATTTTCAACTTGTCCAAGGACACGTGCATTTCCTTTATTACTTGTCGTTCAAGGGATCGACGAAATGGCGCGTTGGCCGATCCGAATTCATGGATTCTAAGATCCGATGGTAATTGTCAAAACGTTGAGCGCTGATCTCGCCTTGCTCCACGGCCCCGCGCAAGGCACATCCTGGATCGTCACCGTGTTTGCAGTCGCGGAATTTACAGCCGCCGAGGTACTCGCGAAACTCCTTAAAGCCCCAAGCGATGCGTTCGGCGGGCAGGTGCCAGAGGGCAAATTCACGCACGCCTGGCGAGTCGATGAGATCGCCACCGGACGGGAAGCGCAGTAATTTTGCGGTGGTCGTGGTGTGGGTACCCAAGCCTGAGTTCTCCGACACTTCCCCTACGACTAAGTCGACCTCGGGCATCAAAGCATTAATCAGAGAGGATTTCCCCACGCCGGACTGGCCGACAAAGATGTTGATCTTGTCCTTCAGGCAGGCTTTGAGGGCGTCGACGCCTTCTCCGGTTTCGCTGCTCACCAAATAGATGGGGTAGCCGATGGCGCGATAAGGGGCGAGGATCGTTTCGACCAAGGCCAAGCCTTGCTCATCGAGCAGATCGGTCTTGTTCAACACCAATACTGGTGGGATCTCGGTGTCTTCTGCGGCCACTAGGTAGCGGTCGATGATCTGTGCGGACAGCTCAGGTACCACCGCAGACACGATCAAGATCTGATCAATGTTCGCCGCAACCACCTTAAGGCCGTCGTAGAAGTCCGGGCGGCGCAGCTCTGAACGGCGCGGATGGACGGCTTCGACGATACCGGAGATCCCCGCCATCGCTTCGTTACCTTGGCGCCACTCGACTTCGTCGCCGACCACGATGCTGCCGACAGTGCGGCGCAAGTTACAACGGAAGACTTCACCTGCCATTGTCTCTACGTCAGCATGTTGACCGAAACGACTGATAATTCGACCTTTGATCTGAGGGCCTAAGGCGTCGTTGTCCCATTCGGGATCCTTGCGCTTGCTTAGACGCTTGTCGCGATTGTCCCGTACCCGGCGCAATTGCCCTTTGGTCAGCTTCTTCTTGCCCTTGCTCACTGTGCTCCCGGCAAAACCGTGTCTAAAGTAAAAGAAACCCGTATGATACTACGTTCTGATAAAAAAGCCCGTGACGAGAGGATTCGATGACACAAGATCCCAATAACCTGATCTGGATTGATCTGGAAATGACCGGATTGGATCCCGAGGAAAACACCATCATCGAGATCGCTACGATAGTCACTGACAGCCAGTTGAATGTCTTGGCGGAAGGCCCGGTACTGGCGATCCATCAGCCACAGAGTGAGTTGGCCAAGATGGATGAGTGGAACGTTCGTACTCATGGGCAGAGCGGATTAACCGAGCGGGTTAAGGCCAGTCGTATCGACTCGGCCGAGGCGGAGCGGCAAACCTTGGCATTTCTGGAGCAGTGGGTTCCGCGTGGGGCGTCGCCGATCTGCGGTAACAGTGTCGGTCAGGATCGTCGCTTCTTAGTCAAGTACATGCCTCAGCTCGAGTCCTACTTCCATTACCGTTATCTGGATGTCAGCACGGTAAAAGAGTTAACTCGTCGCTGGCAGCCGGAATTGCTCGAGCAGTTTTCCAAGGCTGGCACGCATCAGGCGTTAGACGATATTCGTGAATCCATCGCCGAATTGGTGTTCTATCGCTCGACAGTTTTCAAAATTTGACCAATTGGAATAAAATTCTGAGATCGGGGGTTGCGGAGCAAATCTATTTGCTTATAATGCGCCCTCGCTGTCGACGGTAATCCCGTTAGTTACAGCGGTGATGCGGCACTAGCTCAGTTGGTAGAGCGCGACCTTGCCAAGGTCGAGGTCACGAGTTCGAACCTCGTGTGCCGCTCCACTCTTTTCATGAGTGGCAAAGTCTTCGCAAGAAGCGGTTTGAGTCTTAGGACTGAAACGACAAGTTGAAAAGTCTTCTTCGGAAGCAATGATGCGGCACTAGCTCAGTTGGTAGAGCGCGACCTTGCCAAGGTCGAGGTCACGAGTTCGAACCTCGTGTGCCGCTCCACTCTTTTCATGAGTGGCAAAGTCTTCGCAAGAAGCGGTTTGAGTCTTCGGGCTGAAACGACAAGTTGAAAAAGTCTTCTTCGGAAGCAATGATGCGGCACTAGCTCAGTTGGTAGAGCGCGACCTTGCCAAGGTCGAGGTCACGAGTTCGAACCTCGTGTGCCGCTCCACTCTTTTCATGAGTGGCAAAGTCTTCGCAAGAAGCGGTTTGAGTCTTCGGGCTGAAACGACAACTTGAAAAAGTCTTCTTCGGAAGCAATGATGCGGCACTAGCTCAGTTGGTAGAGCGCGACCTTGCCAAGGTCGAGGTCACGAGTTCGAACCTCGTGTGCCGCTCCAATTTAAAGTCTTCGTAAGAAGCGGTTTGAGTCCTCGGACTGAAACGACAAGCGGCACTAGCTCAGTTGGTAGAGCGCGACCTTGCCAAGGTCGAGGTCACGAGTTCGAACCTCGTGTGCCGCTCCAAATACAGAAAAAACCACCCTTCTCGGGTGGTTTTTTCGTTTCATGCATTCAGTATTTGACTCATTTCCCGTCTCAACCTTGCTGCAGAGTTCGTTTGTCTGCAATCTCAATGTCCGTATATCCTCCACCGCAAAGCGCTCAATTGTTTCGTTCAGTTATCCAGCTCATTGTCTTCGCTGTAGCTGATCACGACATAGAGATTCAGCGCCACCATGAGAATGCTCACGCCGACAAGTGCCTGGAGCAGCCAAGGGGAAGCGAGTGGGAGGGAAACCAAAACGGCGGTCGCGCAAAGTACGCATAAGGTCAGCAACATCATAAGAAAACATCCTTATTGAGCATGATCAGAAATTGCAGTGCGACTGCATGACATACATCTCCACAGAGCTAAATTGTAGTTAGCTTTATGGATTTTGCTGGGGAGAAGTGAGCATGCGGGCGGATAGGGTTGCGTTGCCGATCGGACTATATCATGCAGATCGGGTGCGTCAAAGCGAGCCTGAACTCGCGAAGGGCCTAGGGATCGCGCTGTACCAAGTTATGGAAGAGGCCGGATCGGAGGCGTGGCGGTTCGCCTTAAAGCGCTGGCCTGAGCTGAAAACCGTCTGCGTATTATGCGGCGGGGGCAATAACGCCGGTGATGGCTACATATTGGCGCGATTGGCGCGTCAGGCGGGCCTGCGTGTCACCGTACGACAATTTCAACCTGAGGTTGCGCTGCAGGGAGATGCGGCTCGAGCGCAAACGGCCTGGGTGAGTGCTGGGGGCGCAATTGAGCCGCTAGACGACACGCTCCCCGCTACCGAACTGTACGTTGATGCCTTGGTCGGAACCGGATTGCGGGGCGCATTGCGCGCGCCTTTGGCGAACATCGTCGCCCAGATCAATGCATCGACAGCGCCGGTATTGGCCATTGATATCCCCTCCGGTGTGAGCGGCCAAACTGGAGCGGTTGCCGGGGAGGCTGTCCAAGCCTGTGCGACCATCACCTTTGTGGCGGTGAAACCCGGGTTGCTGACTGGCAAGGCACCGGCTTACGTTGGTGAGTTGGTGTTTGCGCCATTGCAATTGGGCAAGCCGTTGGCGGGGGAACCGGCCGATCTACGCTGTGCGAAACCGGCGGATCTCAAGACTTGGCTGCCGACACGCTCGATGGACAGCCATAAAGGAACGCATGGCCGTGTGCTGATCCTGGGCGGAGATGAGGGCATGGCCGGCGCCGCCCGCTTGGCCGGGGAAGCGGCGCTGCGCTGTGGAGCCGGGTTGGTGCGAGTAAATTGTGCGCCAGCCAGTGCCTTGCCAATTCAGCTTGGTCGACCGGAATTGATGGTTGAAAGCCGAGAGCCAGCTGAACTCGGACCTCGATTGGGCTGGGCGGATGTTCTGGTTGTCGGTCCTGGATTGGGTCAGCGCCCTTGGGCGGAGCAGATCTGGCAGCAGGCGCTGAGCCACGAAGGGGTTTGCTTGTTGGATGCCGATGCCTTGAACCTATTAGCTAAGCAGCCGATGACTCACACGAATTGGGTGCTTACGCCGCATCCGGGCGAGGCTGCTCGGCTCTTGGGTTGCAGTACGGGGCAGGTGGAGTCGGATCGGTTTCGAGCGATCGTGGCATTGCAGCGACGCTTTGGTGGTGTGGTGGTGTTAAAAGGGGCTGGAAGCTTGATCTACGATGGTCAGCAGATGGTGTTGGCGCCGGTCGGCAATTCGGGGTTAGCGACGGGAGGCAGCGGCGATCTTTTATCTGGTATAATCGGCGGTTTGCTTGCACAGGGTTTGTCTTTGATGGATGCGGCTTGTGCAGGTGTCGTGGTACACGGTGAGGCGGCAGACTCGGCGTTGGGTCCCGGTCCCCGTGGCATGTTACCGTCAGATCTGATGCAGGAGATCCGGCGATGGGTAAATGTAGAGGCGCTATGAATCTGAGTTTTAATCTGGCCGACGAGGCGGATACTTTGGCACTGGGTAAGGCGTTGGCGGCGCAGATCCAGCCGCCACTGGTGATCCATCTGCATGGCGATCTTGGGGCGGGCAAAACGACCCTGACCCGTGGGTTGATCCAGTCGCTGGGCCATACTGGGGCGGTTAAAAGTCCGACCTACGCGCTGGTTGAGCCCTATGAGCTGAACGGCATGCAGGTGTATCATTTTGATCTTTATCGACTCAATGACCCTGAAGAGCTTGAGTTTATGGGGATCCGTGATTATTTTTCCGACACGACGCTGGCGTTGGTCGAGTGGCCGAGCAAAGGGGAGGGGCTGTTGCCTGAGGCGGATCTGACCATTGAGCTTGCCTACCAAGGTGAGGGACGCCTCGCCACATTAACGGGCATTTCGGCTGCTGGTCTGCACTTATTGGCTCAACTGCAATCTGAATAAAAATGACAGCACATCCGCTTCGGTATTTTGCGCTTCTTTGCTTAACCCTGCTTATGGTCTGGCAGCCTGCCTTGGCCAACAGTGTGAATAATGTTCGAATTAGCCACTCGGAGGAGAAAACTCGGGTGGTGCTTGATCTGTCGACACAGACGAATTTTGCTGTCTCTCGATTGACCGGGCCGGATCGGGTCGTGATCGATCTGGACAACAGCAAGCTTAATGCGTCGCTCGATGGGCTAGGGGAGCACTCTCCCTTGCTGCGGCGGGTTCGAACCAGCACGCCGACAGCGCCGGCCCATCTGCGTCTGGTGATCGATATGGCGCATTCCGCCAGTCATAAGGCCTTTCGTCTCGGGCCCTCCGATTCTGCGCCTCATCGATTGGTGTTGGATCTGGTCCCGACTGGACGCAATCCGGTACAGGGCGCGTCAGCCAAGCCTGGACGTAAGGTCGTGATCGCGCTTGATGCCGGGCATGGTGGCAAAGATCCCGGCTCGATTGGACCCAGCGGTACCTATGAGAAGAATGTGGTATTGCCGATCACCAAGCGGTTGAAGACGTTGCTTGATGCCCATCCAGGCTTTGATACCCAGATGGTGCGCAGTGGCGATTATTTCGTTAGTTTGGACGATCGTAGCGCCAAGGCCCGTCAAGCGAAGTCGGATCTGCTGGTTTCCATCCACGCCGATGCGTTTTCCACGCCACAACCGCGCGGGGCGTCCGTATGGGTACTGTCACTGCGTCGGGCCAATTCAGAAATGGGCCGCTGGCTTGAGCGGGATGATCGCTTGTCGGAGCTGCGCGGGATCGGCGAGGTGATCTCGCAAACCAGTCAGGATGATCCACACCTGCAGCGCACCTTCCTCGATCTGGCTCGAGAAAACTCGATGATGGAAAGCCAGGCTCTGGCGGGCAATATGCTCAAGGAGCTGGGCAAGGTGACGCGGTTGCACAAATCGCGCCCCCAGTCGGCGTCATTGGCGGTGCTGAAATCGCCAGACTTCCCCTCTTTGCTGGTGGAAACTGGATTTATCTCTAATCCGAGCGAAGAGAAGCTGTTACGTTCATCAAGTCATCAAGAGAAGCTGGCTAATGCCTTGGCCAGCGCCATCATTGACCATTTCAGTCGCAATCCCCCGCGGGATTCTTGGTTGGCGCAGCGGCAAACACATAAAGTGAAAGCGGGTGAGTCGTTGTCACGGATCGCGAGTCGGTACAAGATCTCGGTTCAAGCGCTTAAGCAGGCCAATCAGCTTAGCTCCGACAATATCAAAGTCGGCCAAGAGCTGGTGATCCCCAAGTTGTAGGAGGGCCTATGGCCATTCAGATCTTACCGCCGCAGTTAGCGAACCAGATCGCGGCTGGCGAGGTGGTTGAGCGCCCCGCCTCGGTACTCAAAGAGTTGGTGGAAAACTGCGTCGATGCGGGCGCCACCAAGATCGAGATCGACATCGAGCGCGGCGGCAGCAAGTCCATGGTGATCCGCGATAACGGCAAAGGGATCCCGCAGCAGGAGCTGGCGTTAGCGTTAGCCCGCCACGCGACCTCGAAAGTCGCCAGCCTGGAGGATCTGGAGTCGATCCTCAGCTTTGGCTTTCGCGGAGAAGCGCTGGCCTCCATCAGCTCCGTGTCACGCCTAACGCTGAGTTCCCGCACGGCGGACGCCAGCGAGGCGTGGCAGGCGTACGCTGAAGGACGGGAGATGGCGGTGCAGGTTCAGCCGACCGCCCATCCGGTCGGGACGACCGTCGAGGTGGTGGATCTGTTCTTTAACACACCGGCCAGAAGGCGCTTTTTACGGGCAGATAAAACCGAGTTTACCCATATCGAAGAGCAGCTAAGGCGGATTGCTTTGGCGCAGGATGAGGTGCACTTTAGTTTACGTCACAACGGCAAGCTGGTTCGGCAGTATCGCCCCGCCCGCAATGAGCGACAAAAGCATCAGCGATTGGCCTCGATTTGCGGCAGCGCCTTTGCCGAGCGCGCCTTTAGCCTGCGCTGCAGCAATGACGAATTGGCGATGACCGGTTTCCTGGCGTTGGATGACGACAGGGCTCGCGTGTCGGATGTGCAGTATTTTTACGTCAATGGCCGGGTCGTGCGCGACAAGCTGGTGAATCATGCGGTGCGTCAGGCGCTGGAGGAGGCCGGACTGAGTTGGGCGGCTGGGTATGTGTTGTACCTGACTCTGGATCCCCACGAGGTCGACGTAAACGTACACCCTGCTAAGCATGAGGTGCGTTTCCACCAGGCGCGCTACGTGCACGATTTTATTCAGACCGCGCTGCAACAGGCACTGGCTCAACGGCCCGTCCCCGAGGATGGAGCCAGCGAACCGGTGTTCTCGCCACCGCAAGAGATCGCTTTGGCATCCGTGTCAGCGCCGGCGGCCGCGAGCGTGCGCGAAAGCGCGACGGAATATCGTGGCAGCGTCAGCCGGGGTTCAGGTGGCGACAGGCATTATAGTCCGCCGCCCTTGCGCCCTGCCGTGCCTCGGCCTGCGGCCGTTAGTGGTTACGCGGCCTTGATGCAAACACCGGAGCCGGAGCCGGAGCCGGCGGCGGACGCGAGACTCGGCGACGGTTGGCGTTGGTTGGCTGATCTGGCGAACGATCATATTCTGGCGGTGAATCAAGGCGAATTGAAGATTTTAGCGGTGACGGCTTTGCACCGCTTCGTGCAAAAGCAGCAGCTGATGGCACGATTGCCACAAGGCTTGGTGGGCCAACCTTTGCTGCTGCCGATCAGTATTCCTGCCGATGTTAATTGGCTGGCAGTATTAGAGCAGCAGCAGGAACTTTTGCGTAGACTCGGCATCGAAGTGGTTTCTCATGGAAAGCGTTTGGTGGTCCGAACCGTTCCGGCGGTACTGCGACAGGCGGATCTGGTCAAAGCCATGACTGAGCTGCTGCAGTGGCTCGAGCAGGACACACCGGCCGCCGAGGCGTTAGCGCATTGGCTGGCGCAATGGAGTGTACCCGAGCTGGGCGGCAAAGCCCTGTGGCAACAGCTCAGCACCGATGATCAGCACAAGGTGCTGGATGAGCGGGGCATTACACTTCCCTGGCAAACATATTTGGAGCAAGAACATGAGTGATCAGCGCCCATTGGCGATATGCCTGATGGGACCCACCGCTTCGGGCAAGACCGATCTGGCCATTGCCCTGCGTCAGCAGCTGCCGGTGGAGCTGATCAGTGTCGATTCGGCACTGATTTACCAGGGAATGGATATTGGTACGGCGAAGCCGAGTGCCGATGAGCTGGCGCGGGCTCCGCACCGGTTGATCGACATCCGCGATCCCGCTCAAAGCTACTCGGCGGCCGACTTTGCCGCTGATGCACTGAGGGAGATGGAGGCGATCCAGCTGGCGGGGAAGATCCCGCTGTTGGTGGGCGGGACCATGATGTATTTCAAGGCCCTGCTGGAAGGACTCTCGCCGCTGCCGAGCGCCGATCCCGCCATTCGTGCGGAGATCGAGCGGGAAGCTTTGGCGAAGGGTTGGCATGCGATGCATGAGCAGCTCGCCGCGATCGATCCTGTGGCGGCGAATCGAATTCACCCGAATGATCCCCAGCGATTGTCGAGGGCACTGGAAATCTATAAAATATCAGGTAAGAGTCTGACTTTCCTGACCCAGCAAAAGCGTCCGCCTTTGCCATTTCGAACCGTACAGTTCGCGATTGCACCCCAACAACGGGCGACACTCCATCAATGTATTGAACAACGTTTTTTGGCGATGCTGGAGCAGGGCTTTGAGCGTGAAGTCCGTCAATTACATGCTCGAGACGATCTGCATCCGGGATTACCGTCGATCCGTTGTGTCGGTTATCGCCAGATGTGGTCGTACATTGAACAAGAGATCAGCTATGAGGAGATGGTGGCCCAAGGGGTTGCCGCGACCCGCCAGTTGGCTAAACGACAACTGACTTGGCTGCGAGGCTGGGAAGGGGTGGATTGGCTCGATTCTCTCGAAGATGGTAATGTAGACAAAGTGTTGAGAAAATTAGCCTTGTAAAACAGTCTGGGCTATAAGTTAATTGCGCTTGGGTATGCTAAACGCCGCTCATACTTTGTCGATAGCTAAAAACAAATTTATAAGGAATACAGAATGGCTAAGGGGCAATCTCTTCAAGACCCGTTTCTGAACGCACTGCGCCGTGAGCGCGTTCCCGTTTCTATCTATCTGGTAAACGGTATTAAACTTCAGGGCCAGATCGAATCTTTCGATCAGTTCGTTATTTTGCTGAAGAACACAGTGAGCCAAATGGTGTATAAGCACGCCATCTCGACTGTGGTGCCTGGACGCCAATTCAACATGGGCCAGAGTCAGCCACCGGCTGGCGCTCAAGGTAATTACAATAGTTCCGATCACGGTGACAACAACGCCTGATCCAAATTTAGGAGTAAGTCTGCTTGTTTGAGCGGTATGAAGCAGGCGAACGTGCGGTTCTCGTTCACATCGATTTCTCTCAGGAGGGTGAACGGGAAGATCTGGAAGAGCTGCGCCTACTGGTGAGCTCGGCCGGAGTCGATTCCTGTGGCATTGTCACAGGACGCCGCGCCAGTCCCCACCCCAAATATTTCTGTGGCACAGGGAAAGCGGAGGAGATTGCCGCGTTTGTTCAGGCTGAACAAGCGGATGTGGTGATCTTCAATCATGCCCTGAGTCCCGCCCAAGAACGTAATCTCGAGATGCTTTGTCAGTGCCGGGTGCTTGATCGTACCGGACTGATCTTGGATATCTTTGCCCAGCGCGCCCGAACCCACGAAGGGAAACTGCAGGTTGAGCTGGCGCAGTTGCGTTATCTATCGACCCGTTTGATCCGAGGATGGACCCACCTAGAGCGCCAAAAGGGCGGTATTGGTCTGCGTGGCCCGGGGGAAACCCAGCTGGAGACGGATCGTCGATTGCTGCGTGAGCGGATCAAAACCATCCTTAAGCGTTTGGAAAAAGTGGCCAAGCAGCGTGAGCAGGGTCGTCGTGCCCGGCAGCGCCGCGAAGTGCCGACGGTCTCTCTGGTTGGGTATACCAACGCCGGCAAGTCCACCTTGTTTAATCGCATCACCGATTCCGGGGTGTACGCGGCGGATCAGCTGTTTGCGACCTTGGATCCGACCTTGCGCCGCATCGAGATCTCGGAGGTTGGCCCGGCCATCCTGGCCGATACCGTTGGCTTTATTCGACACCTGCCGCATGATCTGGTGGCGGCCTTTAAGGGCACGCTGACCGAGACCCGAGAAGCGGATCTGCTGCTCCATGTGGTGGATTGCTCGGACGAGCGGGCGGCGGAGAACATCGAGTCTGTGCATGAGGTGCTGGATGAGATCGACGCCGACGAGATCCCAAGGCTGCTGGTCTATAACAAGATCGATCAATTAGAAGAGGCCACCCCGCGGATAGACCGTGATGAAGATGGCAATCCTAGCCGGGTTTGGCTCAGTGCCCAGGCCGATCAAGGGATCGACCTGCTGTTTTCAGCGCTGACCGAGCGTTTAGGCGATTCGATCGTCGATCTGTCGTTGGCGTTTCCGCCGGATTCGGGCCGGTGGTTATCCCGTTGCTATGAGCTTAATGCAGTGATGAGTAGCGGATATGATGACCAAGGACACACAATTGTTCATTTGCGTATGCCTGAGCGAGACTGGCAGCGTTTGCTGAAAGCCTCAGAAGGTCAGCTTGCTGACTTTATCCTTGAGTCATAGGCTGATAAATTAGCTAGAGTTACAACATCCTACCGATCGTATATCTATGGAGCAGTGTTAATGGCCTGGAATGAGCCTGGCAATCAAGGCAAAGATCCCTGGGGGAACCGGGGCGGAAAAGATCAGGGACCACCGGATCTGGACGAAGTGTTCCGTAAGTTCACCTCCCGATTTGGTGGCGGTGGCAACGGCGGCGGCAGCGGCAACCTGAGCAAAATGGGTGTGGCGCTGGTGCTGGTTGGCGCTGTGATCGTATGGGGTTTGTCGGGTCTTTATAAGGTTGAGGAAGCGGAGCGTGGCGTCGTGCTGCAGTTCGGCCAATACCACGACTTGGTGGGACCGGGTCTGAAATGGAAGCCGACTTTCGTACAGACTGTCTATCCGATCAACATTCAGCGGGTTAATCGCTTGAATGCCTCAGGGGTCATGCTGACTCAGGATGAGAACGTGGTGACGGTGCAGATGGAGGTTCAATATCGCATTGAAGATCCACGTAAGTATCTGTTCAGCGTAACCAACCCAGACCAATCTCTGAGTGAAGCACTGGACAGTGCATTGCGTTATGTCGTTGGTCACACCACCATGGACAACATCCTGACGGTCGGTCGTGAGCAGGTACGTAGCGATACTTGGGCGGAACTGGATGGGATCATCGAACCCTATGACATGGGGATCCGTGTGGTTGACGTTGCCTTTAAAGAAGCGCGTCCACCGGAAGAAGTGAAGCCTGCGTTTGATGATGCCATTGCGGCACAGGAAGACGAAGAGCGTTACGTTCAAGAAGCCACGGCATACACCCGTCAGGTTGAACCACAAGCCCGTGGTCGTGCCGAGCGTATGCTGCGTGAAGCCAGCGCGTATAAAGAGCGTGTTGTGCTGGAAGCGGAAGGTGAAGTGGCGCGCTTTACCAGCTTGCTGCCTCAATATGAAGCGGCGCCTGAAGTGACCCGTGAGCGCTTGTATCTGGAAACCATGGAGCAAGTGTATTCCAGCACCTCCAAGGTGATGGTGGACAATAAAGAGGGTGGCTCTATGTTCTATCTGCCGCTGGATAAGATCATCCAGGGCCAGAGCCAGAACACCCAGATGGCACCGGCACAGCAACAGTCGGCACCAAACCGTAGCGTCCGTACCGATACCACCAACGATCGTGCCGGTCGTAGCACCACTCGTCAGGGGAGAAACTAAGCCATGAACCCGAGAAATCTGATCATCTTGTTGGTGATCGCTATGGTGGGTTTCCTCTCTATCTTCGTTGTTGAAGAGGGTGAACGCGCGATTGTGAAGCGTTTTGGTGTGATCCAAACCGATGCGGCAGGCGACTACCGCATCTATGAACCGGGCCTGAATATCAAACTGCCGCTGTTCGACAACGTGGAAACCATGAACGCGCGGATCCTGACTCTGGATGCGCCGGCTGATCGTTTTGTGACGTCTGAGCAAAAAGACTTGATGGTTGACTCCTACGTTAAGTGGCGCATTGTCGACTTCGGTCAGTTCTTTCTGGCGACCCAAGGCAACCAGTTGATGGCGGAATCGCTGCTGCAATCCAAGATCAATAACGGCTTGCGCAGTGAATTCGGTACGCGCACGATCAGAGAGATCGTGTCTGGTAGCCGTGATGAGCTCCAGCGCGAAGCCCTGCGCAGCACCCGCTCGGATGCATCCGAGCTGGGTATTGAGGTGGTGGATGTTCGAGTGAAGCAGATCAACCTGCCGCGGGAAGTGAGTGAGTACATTTATGACCGTATGCGCGCTCAGCGTGAAGCGGTTGCGCGTGCTCACCGCTCCGAAGGTCAGGAAAAAGCGGAAGTGATCCGTGCTGGAGCGGATGCTACGGCCACGGTGATCGTGGCGGAAGCAGAGCGTGAGTCGCGTACCCTGAAGGGGGCCGGCGATGCGGCTGCTGCCAAGATCTACGCTGATGCCTATGGCCAGAACCCTGAGTTCTACAGCCTGCTGCGCAGCCTGGATGCGTACCGCGCCGCCTTTAGTAATAAAGAGGATGTGCTGGTACTGTCACCGGATTCCGAGTTCTTCCAGTACATGAACAGCAAGACGCGCTAAGTTCGCGACGACGCTGAATGATAAGGCCCGGCAGTGATGCTGGGCCTTTGTTGTTTTTAGGTAGCAATATGGAAGTGGTAATGTTGGTGATCGCCGGTGTATTGGTGATCGAGGGGCTGGGCCCCATGCTTTTCCCTCGGCAGTGGAAAAAAATGCTTACTGAATTGTTCGAGCTGGAAACCCCTGTTTTACGGCGGATCGGCGGTGCTTTGGTCACCGCAGGTTTGGTGTTGTTCTATATTTTTTCTTCTTAGCCGGTGTTTTGACCAATCGGGATCTGCTAAAATCCCGCTTTAACCACAAACTGCGATCGAAACATGGGTAAAAATGTAGTTGTCCTGGGCACCCAATGGGGTGATGAAGGCAAAGGTAAAGTTGTTGACCTTCTCACCGATCAGGCCCATTACGTGGTCCGCTACCAAGGCGGTCACAATGCCGGTCACACTCTGGTGATCAATGGCGAGAAAACCGTACTGCACCTCATTCCATCAGGCATTTTGCGTGACAACGTAACCTGCTTTATCGGTAACGGTGTTGTTCTGTCTCCGGAAGCTTTGAAAAAAGAGCTGACCATGCTGAAAGAGCGTGGTGTACCGGTAGAAGAGCGTCTGAAGATCTCCGATGCATGTCCGCTGATCCTGCCGTACCACGTTGCCGTGGATCAGGCTCGTGAGCGTGCTCGTGGCAACGATGCCATTGGTACCACCGGTCGCGGTATCGGTCCAGCTTATGAAGATAAGGTGGCTCGTCGTGGACTGCGTGTTGGTGATCTGCTGGATGCGGAGCGCTTCGCGACCAAGCTGAAAGAGGTTCTGGCTTACCATAACTTCATGCTGACCGAGTACTTCAACGCGGAAGCGGTGGATTTTGACACCGTGCTGAAAGATGCGTTGGAATTGGCTGAGATGCTGCGTCCTATGGTGGTCGATGTGACCGACATTCTGGACAAGGCGCGTAAGGCTGGTCAGCCGATCATGTTCGAAGGCGCCCAAGGCACCTTGCTGGACATCGATCACGGTACCTACCCGTACGTCACCTCCTCCAACACCACCGCGGGTGGCGTATCGACCGGTTCCGGCTTTGGCCCGACCCACATCGATTACGTGTTGGGGATCGTAAAAGCCTACACCACGCGTGTCGGTGGCGGTCCGTTCCCAACCGAGCTGGATTGCGATGTCGGTCAGCACCTGGGCGTGAAAGGCCACGAGTTTGGCGCGACCACCGGTCGTAAGCGTCGTACCGGTTGGTTCGATGCGGTTGCCATGCGCCGTGCGGTTCAGATCAACGGGATCACCGGCTTCTGTCTGACCAAACTGGACGTTCTGGATGGCTTGAAAGAGCTGAAGATCTGTATCGGTTACCAGATGCCAGATGGCACCGTTCGTGATGTTCCACCAATGGACGCCGAAGGTTACGAAGCCGCCACTCCGATCTACGAGACGATGCCTGGCTGGGACGACAACACCTTTGGTGTTGCCGAGCACGACAAACTGCCACAGGCTGCACTGGACTACATCGCTCGCATCGAAGAGCTGCTGGAAGTGCCAGTGGACATCATCTCGACCGGTCCAGACCGCGTTGAGACCATGATCCTGCGTCATCCGTTTGCTTAAACGGGCAGTGAATAAACGGGGCCTTTCGGGGCCCCGTTAAAGTATCTTTCTTTGGTGCCGATACCCTAGGTCATGAGACGCCTATTATTGCCACTGTTGCTCGTGATGAGCGCACCCTCGTTGGCTCAGGAGATCCGAGCGGTCGAACTGTACAGTCAGGAAGCCTTACTGCAGATGTTGCGCAGTAACCAGCACCTGGCCCGGGTTCGAGAGGACGACTGCCAACTGGTACAGGATATCGAAGCTCGTGCTTCGGTACTTAAGGTCCCTGCCTATCAGATGCTTTGGGCTGACATGCTTCTTTATGGCGTGTGTACAGATAAACAGGTTGAATTGGGCTTTGAATATCTGCGGATCGCCGCAGAACAGGGTTTGCCGGATGCACTCGAGCAATTAGGTCGGTATTATATACAGGGTCGATTTGTGGTGGTGGATGAACCTTATGGGTTGCATCTGCTGCATTTGGCGGCGTCTATGGGCCATCAGCGCGCGCTGCTGGCGCTGGCCGGACATTATGTTGCAGGCAAAGGCAGTCCGAGAGACTACCCTCAGGTATATCAGTGGTTGCATGAGGCGGAATTTCAGCAAGATAGCGACCGTCAACAAGCCCAACAGTTCAAACAGCAATTGGCGATGCATTTGCCACCTAGCGTGCGGGAGCAAACCCGGCGCAGCGTCTTAGGGCGTTGAGCCCAGTTTCCGTTATACTTTCCAACGATTTCCATTCCTTTGGTAGACCCATGAGTCAGGATCCCCATTTTCAGCGGGAGGCGGATAAGTACGCCAACCCCATTCCGAGCCGAGAATTTCTGCTCGATTACATGAAGACGCAGTCTGCGCCTGTTGCCCGAGAAGAGTTTGCAGCAGAGTTTAATCTAGAGGGCGACCAGTATATTGCCCTGTGTCGTCGCCTTCGCGCGATGGAGCGTGATGGCCAGTTGGTCTATACCCGTAAAGGTCGCTATGGCCTGCCGGAGCGGATGGATCTGATCACCGGGACGGTGATGGGCCATCGTGATGGCTTTGGTTTCTTCCGTCCGGACGATGGCGGTGACGATCTGTACCTGAGTGAGCGTGCCATGTTTTCCGTGCTGCACGGTGATCGGGTGCTGGCTCAGGTTGATGGTCAGGACCGTCGTGGCCGCAAAGAGGGGCGCATTGTGCGCACCATCGAAGCGCGCAGCGAGTCCATTGTCGGTCGTTACTTTAACGAAGATGGGATCGGCTATGTGGTGCCGGACGACTCGCGTTTGTCCCAGGATTTTTTGATCCCAGAGGATGGCCGTAACGGTGCCCGCCAGGGCCAGGTCGTGGTGGTTGAGCTGGTGAAGCGACCGGCGCATCACACCCATGGGATCGGTCGCGTGATCGAGGTGCTGGGCAACGAGATGGCGCCGGGCATGGAGATCGAGATCGCGCTGCGCAGCCATGATCTGCCGCATCAGTTTAGCGAAGCCTTGATGGCCGAAGCGGCGGCGATCCCGGATGAGGTGCAAGAGCACGATAAGCAAGGCCGACGCGATCTGCGTGATCTGCCGTTGGTGACCATCGACGGTGAAGACGCGCGCGACTTCGATGATGCCGTGTACGCCATGGCGAAGAAGAGCGGCGGTTGGCGCTTGTTCGTGGCCATCGCTGATGTCAGCCACTATGTTCGCCCAGGCTCTGCGCTGGACAATGAAGGCCGTGCCCGCGGTAACTCGGTCTACTTCCCGGCGCAGGTTATCCCTATGCTGCCGGAGAAGCTCTCCAATGGCTTATGTTCACTGAATCCGCACGTCGATCGCCTCTGCATGGTGTGTGAGATGACCATCTCCGCCTCCGGCAAGCTGTCTGGCTACGAATTCTACCCAGCGGTGATGCACTCCCACGCGCGTCTGACCTACACCAAGGTTGCGGCGATGTTGGATGGGGATGCTGCGCTGCGGGAAGAATACAGCGAGGTGGTACCTCACCTGGAAGAGCTGTTCCAGCTGTACAATGCACTGGATTACGCCCGCGAGCAGCGTGGTGCGTTGGTGCTGGATACTGAAGAGACTCAGTTTATCTTCAACGAGCAGCGCCGTATCGAGAAGATCGTGCCGCGCACCCGTAATGTTGCCCACAAGATGATCGAGGAATGCATGATCATCGCCAACGTGGCGGCCGGTAAGTTCGTTAAGAAGCATAAGGGCGAAGTGCTGTACCGGATCCACGAAGGGCCGAGTGAGCAGAAGCTGACCCTGTTGCGTGACTTCCTTGGCAAAGCTGGACTTCAGCTGGACGGTGGGTTGGATCCTAGCCCGCAGGACGTGGCGAAGTTGCTGCTGCAAAGCAAAGACCGAGCGGACGGCGAGTTGATCCAAACCATGGTGCTGCGCTCCATGAAGCAGGCAGTCTACAGTGCCGATAACCTGGGCCACTTTGGTCTGGCGCTCGACACCTATGCCCACTTCACCTCTCCGATCCGTCGTTACCCGGATCTGGTGCTGCACCGGGTGATCCGTTACCTGTTGGCCAAGCAGCAGAACCCGGAGTTGCCGCTGCAGCAACTGCTGCCGGATGGTGGCATTGGTTACGACGAAGGACCGCTGGCGGAATTGGGCGAGAATTGCTCCATGACCGAGCGACGTGCCGATGATGCCACGCGCGACGTTTCCGACTGGTTGAAGTGCGAATTCATGCTGGATCATGTCGGCGATGAGTTTGGCGCCGTTGTGAGCGGTGTGACCAGCTTTGGTCTGTTTGTCCGACTGAAGAACCTGCATATCGATGGCTTGGTGCATATCTCCAGCCTGGCCAACGACTATTACCACTTTGATCCGGTGCAAGCCTCGCTGGTGGGCGAAGCCTCCGGTAAGCGCTATCGCCTAGGCGATCCGGTTCGGGTCAAGGTTAATGCGGTGAAACTGGATGAGCGCCAGATCGATCTGGGCTTGGTTGATGGTGGCGTGGAAGGCGACAAGCCGCGCAAGCCCCGCAAGAAGTCCAGCAACAAGAAGCGCAGCAGCGGCAAACGTGACGGTGCAAAACGCGATGGCGCACAACGTGATGGCGGCAAGCGCGACGGCGATAAGACGGACAAGCGTCCGAAGAAACGGAACAAACGATAGATGAAACACGAGATGGTGTTTGGCCTCCATGCGGTGGAGGCTTTGCTGAACCGTGCTCCAGAGCGGATCAAAGAGTTATGGCTGCTGAAAGGCCGTGATGACGAACGGCTGAAGGTGATCGCCGAGCTGGCTGCCCAGTTTGGGGTTAAAGCACAGATCAGCGCACGTAAGGTGCTGGACGATAAGGCCGAATCCAGCCAGCATCAGGGCGTGGTGGCCCGTTGTGTGGCGGAGCCGGTGAAAGGTGAACATGAGCTGGACGCACTGTTGGATGGCGTTGAAACGCCTTTCCTGCTGGTGCTGGATGGCGTCACCGATCCCCATAACCTGGGGGCTTGTCTGCGCAGTGCGGATGCGGCCGGCGTCCAGGGCGTTATCGTGCCAAAGGATCGCTCCGTTGGCCTGACCGGTATCGTGCGTAAGGTGGCGGTCGGTGCAGCGGAGAGCGTGCCGCTGTTTCAGGTTACCAACCTGGCCCGCACCTTGCGCCATCTGCAGGAGCGTGGCGTCTGGATCGTCGGTGCCGCCGGCGAGGCCGATCACGATCTATACCAAAGCAAACTGAATGGGCCATTGGCTATTGCCATGGGGGCCGAAGGCAAGGGCCTGCGCCGCCTGACCCGTGAGGTTTGTGATGAATTGATCTCCATCCCGATGGCGGGGGCGGTTAGCAGCCTGAATGTGTCGGTGGCTTCGGGGATCTGTCTGTTCGAAGCGGTGCGCCAGCGCCAAAGCTGAGGGTCGTCCCTCCGCGAAAATGGAAAAGCCCCACGCACCTTGGTGCGTGGGGCTTTTTGCCACTCGAGCATTGGAGCCTATCGGAAGGTATAGAGCAGGTTGATGGTGGAGATCACATCGGTGTTTTCCGTGCCCTCCGGCACCTTATCGGTGTACTTGATGTCCATGCCGATCTTCAAGGCCAGATCGGCCCACAGCTGATTGCGGTAGCTGAGGTTGATGTTGGCGATGGTGTTGTTGTTACCGGTCTCGAGCGTGGTGTCGGCGTTAAAGGTGGTGTACTCCTGCATGCGGTGTTCAAGCTTGCTGGCCAGTCGGACAATGGCTTCTTCCTCCGACGCGCGTTGAGCGGGATCCGTGCTGTTGGACAGGTTGGCCCGGTTATATCGATAACCCAAACCGCCCTCCAGACTGAGCTTGGTTTGCTTCTTATCCAACGGGGTGAAACCGTAACCGCCGGAGATCGTATTCTGACGCTCGTAGGAGCCAAAGCGGTCGATCAGCAGCTCGGTACGCCCATACAGGTAGTGCGATCCCTCCAGCTTGTAGTCGAGCTGGTACTGCAACTGGTATTGCTCGGCCGTGGTGGAATTGTTGTCCGAGGCGAAAAAACCGCGCAGGTTGCCCTCGTGCTTGGCGTTGTCACCATCATAGATGAGCTTGCTGCGTGTGTTGAAATTGGCTGAGTTGGTGTTGCCGCTGTTGTACTGCATCCCGAGCTCAAGCTCAGCGGTAAAGCGGTTGACCGGATCCTTGTAATTGGGCGGCACCAGAGCCAAGGCAGGCAGGGAAAACATCAGAAAGAGTAAGGGTAGCAAGCGCATACACAGCATTCGAACTAGGGTTGTAGGGGAGTTCTTGTTGCAGCCCAGTGTACTGGTCATGTGGCAAGTGTCAAAACCTACCAATTAGCGGTGCGTATAAGTTGTGTTCACCGGAGGGTTTCGGTAACATGCGCCGGCTAATCGGCCAAACCCTTTTGTTCCTTGCCTCTTAGGCCCGGCCGAGCCATATGAGGCTACAAAACCGTAAGGAGCGATCTAATGCGTCATTACGAAATCGTCTTCATGGTTCACCCTGATCAGAGTGAACAGGTTCCTGGCATGGTTGAGCGTTACACCGCGACCATCGAAAAAGACGGCGGTAAAATCCACCGTCTGGAAGATTGGGGCCGTCGTCAACTGGCTTACCCAATCGAGAAGCTGCACAAAGCACACTACGTTCTGGTTAACGCCGAAGCGACTGCTGAAGCTGTAGCTGAGCTGGAAACTGCTTTCCGTTTCAACGACGCTGTTATCCGCAACATGGTCATTCGTACCAAGGGCGCGGTAACTGAAGCCTCTCCAATGGCCAAGGCCAAAGAAGAGCGTCGTGAGCGCGAAGAGCGCCGCGAGCGTCAAGACGCTAAGCCGGCTCCACAAGCCAGCGCTGAGTAATCGGATTTCGTGATCACCAACCGCCTGGAGTTGGCTGGCCAAGTGTCGCGCCCTCCAAAGACAGTCACCGGGATCAATGGCATTCCACACAGCTACTTTTTGATGGAACATCGTTCTATGCAGAAAGAAGCCGGTCTGAATAGACCCGTGTATTGCAAGATCCAGGTTGTACTCAGCGGTGAGGGATCACAATCCTTACTGAGATATCTCGATCCGGGAAGCAATATTCAAGTAGGCGGGTTTCTCGCCTGGCAACAGGGTCGAAATGGCCAAAGCCGCTTGGTATTGCATGCCGACACGATAGAACCGATTTAGGAGACTGCCCCATGGCACGTTATTTTCGTCGTCGTAAGTTCTGCCGTTTCACCGCTGAAGGTGTAACTCAGATCGACTACAAAGACATCGCAACTCTGAAGAACTACGTTACTGAGAGTGGCAAAATTGTACCGAGCCGTATCACTGGCACCAGCGCTAAGTACCAGCGTCAGCTGGCTCGCGCCATTAAGCGTGCTCGTTACCTGGCTCTTCTGCCATACACCGATCTGCAGGGCTAAGGCTCTCTAGTTCACCTTAAGTAGAGGAAAAGGTAATGGACGTAATTCTGTTGGACAAGATCGCCAAACTGGGCGGTCTGGGCGACAAAGTAACCGTTAAAGCTGGTTACGCTCGCAACTTCCTGCTGCCACAAGGCAAAGCGGTTGTAGCTAACGCTGCTAACCTGGAAGTATTTGAAGCTCGTCGCGCCGAGCTGGAAAAGAACCTGGCTGACACTCTGGCTGCTGCTCAAGCACGCGCCGAGAAGATCGCTGCTCTGGAAGGCGTATCTATCGCTTCCAAAGCCGGTGACGAAGGCAAGCTGTTCGGTTCCATCGGTACCCGTGACATCGCTGATGCGATCACTGCGGCTGGCGTTGAAGTAGCGAAAGCGGACGTTCGTCTGCCAGAAGGCGCTCTGCGTCTGACCGGCGAATACGACATCGCTATCCAGCTGCACAGCGACGTAGTTGCTACCGCGAAGATCGTAGTAGTTGCTGCTGAGTAATTTTTATAATTGCTCGAGCTGAAAAAACACCGCCTCAGGGCGGTGTTTTTTTATGCTTGAAAGAAAGTCATTCGCTGTCAGTGGTCAGCGGTCAGTTAAAAGCCATGCGGTAAGAGGCTTCGGCTTGGCCGTGAGGTTGACGCCTGTGGCGGCATGCGCCTTTGGTATGGCGGTCTGTTGCGATGCGACGGTAAGAGCAGCATTAGCTAAGCGATCAGCAAGAACAAAGGCCAAGAGTCGGCGAGACTGCTCAATGGTTTTCTGCTTTCCCCTGCTTTCTTTCGCTTTCCCCTGCTTTCTTTCGCTTTCCCCTGACGGTTGACGGTTGACGGTTGACGGTTGACGGTTTACAGCTCACAGCGGCTCTTCCCCGCCAGCCACCGAGAAGTGGCATCAGGCCCAACGGCGAAGCCGCTACAGCCGGACTCCGCCGATACCGCTGGCTCTTGCTCCTTCTGACAGCTAATGGCTTTAAGCTGATAGCTGGCTTTTATTCCGTCTTGTCCTGCCAACTCAGATCCTGCGCCCGCTTCTCTACCGCCTTGAGAATGTCGTATAGCCCGATCGTATTGGCTTTATTGGCCAGCCAAGCGGGAATGCTGCCACCGGGATCGGTATAGACCCAATACACCACATCGGTGCGGCCATCCTCCCTTGGGCTCAGCGCCCAGCTACCGTCACAGATCTCGAGCCGTACCACGCCCCGCTTTGGCTCCGGGCCAAATTGGTTCATCTGAGTCCAGTAGCGGTAGTATTCCCCGGTTTGCTCATCAAATTCATTGACGATCAGTAGCGTGTAGTCCCGTTGGCTGACCAGTGGTGGATCGACCTTATGGTAGACGTAGGCGCGCTCGCTGCTCTCTTGCGCCGTGATCTCTATGGCGTCGACGTAAGGCATAAAATCCGGATAGCGATCAACGGTGCTGATGGTGGTCCAGACCTGCTCGATAGGGGCGTTGATCACCGCCTCCAGTTTCACCTCTTTCACCGCCGTGCCGGGCACCTGTCGAGTCAATACTCGGTTTTCGCCCTTTTGGGAGGCCTGGCTCCAGTGACCGCCGGAAGCAGGCTCTATCCGTACGGCCTGTGTCGTCAGTGGCAGCAGGCACAGGGCGGTCAGCAATACCTGCCGGATCTTCACCATATCAAGATCCCCGCCCAGACGACGGCCACCAGCACCAGTGCCAGCGATACGGCGGCAGAGCCGATATCCTTGGCGCGTCCGGACAGCTCATGGTGCTCCGGTCCGATCCGATCCACTACGGCTTCGATCGCCGAATTCAACAGCTCGACGATCAGAACCAGTACGACCACACTGATCATAAACAGCCGTTCAAGCACGGTAACGTCAAAATAGAACGAGGCGCCGATCAGCAGTATCGCCAGAAACAGTTCCTGCCGAAATGCCTCTTCGTGCCGGTAGGCGGCTTTAAGGCCCTGTGCGGAGTAGATCCCAGCCTGAATAAATCGGATGGGACCGCGATTCTTGCTAACGGGTTGATTCATTAATGCAATTCAATGGGATAGGGTAAATGGAATGCTTCAATCATAAGCCAAATTGTTATCGCTGGTGCAAGAAAACAGGGTTTGGTTCAAGTTCGGCACAGCTTTGCTTTCCGTGACATGCACTTACAATGAGCTCGTTGGATCTTGGCTGGGGGCGCTAACCGCCATCCAGTGGCTGACATCGCCGTGGGCTTGCCAGTCACTGTCCAGATCGACAAATCCGTGGGTGGACAGGTAACGGGCCAGCTCCAGCGGCTGCTGGCTGTTTGGCATCCACACCAACACCACCGCGCCGTCATCTGGCTGTGCTTGGGTGATATCGACCCACTCCATGGCAGTCTCCTGTCGGGCTGATTATCTTCCACAAGGATAGTCCAGCGGGGCCGGATCTGGCCGAAGCTTGACTAGGCTTAGAGCTCTGAACCTGGGTTTTCTGGAGGCCATTATGGCGGAAGTCTCCACTTTGGGTGCCTTGATGGCGTTAGTGATCGCCATTGGCTTGATCCTCAAGCGCGTCCCCCCAGCCTACGGCATGCTGCTTGGTGCGCTGATCGGTGCCTTGATCGGCGGCGCATCTTTGACGGACTCGGTGGCATTCATGATCGGCGGGGCGCAGGGGATCGTCACCGCCGTGATGCGGATCCTGGCGGCCGGCGTGCTTGCCGGGGTGTTGATAGAGTCCGGCGCCGCCACCGCCATTGCGGAGACCATCGTTAAAACGGTGGGCGAGGCGAGGGCGCTATTGGCGCTGGCGCTGGCCAGTATGATCTTGACCGCAGTCGGCGTGTTCGTTGATGTTGCGGTGATCACCGTCTCGCCCATCGCCCTGGCCATCGCCCGGCGCACCGGCCTGTCGAAGATGTCGGTGTTACTGGCGATGGTCGGCGGAGGGAAAGGTGGCAATATCATATCGCCGAACCCCAATACCATCGCCGCATCGGAGGCGTTTGATGTACCTTTGACGTCGCTGATGGCCGCCGGGGTGTTGCCCGGCTTGATTGGCATGTTCAGCGCCTATCTCATTGCCAAAACGCTGGCCAACAAGGGCAGTCAGGTGGCACAGCAGGAAGTGGTACAGCTTGAGCATGGGGCGTTACCCGTCTTTGCTACCGCGATCGTGGCGCCACTGGTGGCCATCGCCTTATTGGCGTTGCGGCCGTTAGCCAATGTGGTGATCGATCCCTTGCTTGCTTTGCCTCTGGGCGGGATCTTGGGCGCATTGGCGATGGGGAAGGCCCGTCAGCTCAACCAGTTTGCCATCGCGGGGCTGACTCGGATGGCGCCGGTGGCGATCATGCTGCTGGGCACCGGCGCATTGGCAGGGATCATCGCCAACTCCGGTTTGCGGACCGATCTGATCGCTCTGCTTGAAGCCACCGGCATGCCAGAATATCTGCTGGCGCCGATCAGCGGTGCAGTGATGTCATTGGCGACCGCCTCAACCACGGCGGGCACCGTGGTTGCGTCGAATGTGTTTGCCGGTACCCTCCTCGAGGTGGGGATCTCCGCATTGGCCGGGGCCGCGATGCTGCACGCGGGGGCGACCGTGCTCGATCATATGCCCCATGGCAGCTTCTTCCATGCGACCGGTGGCAGCGTGCACATGGACATCAAAGAGCGCCTGAGGTTGATCCCCTATGAATCGGCAGTGGGTCTGGTGATCGCCAGTATGGCCACGGTGTTGTACGGTGTCTTTGGGTTGTTGGGTTAAGCCAATTGAGGCAAGGAGAAATGGATGAAGATCGTGATCGCGCCGGATTCATACAAAGAAAGCCTGACCGCCATGCAGGTGTGTGAGGCCATCGAAACGGGCTTTAAACGGGTATTGCCCAATGCCCACTGCCTGAAGCTGCCAATGGCTGATGGCGGGGAGGGGACGGTGCGCTCCCTAGTGGACGCCAGCGGCGGCTCGATCCGTCATCTGCCGGTGACCGGGCCGCTTGGTGAGCCGGTGGACGGTTTCTTTGGCCTGATGGGAGATGGAGAGACGGCCGTGATCGAGATGGCGGCCGCGTCGGGGCTGCACCTGGTGCCGCCGGAGTCCCGCAATCCGCTGCAAACCACCAGCTTTGGAACCGGTGAGTTGATCAAGGCCGCCTTGGATAGCGGGGCGAAGCATCTGATCATCGGGATCGGGGGCAGCGCCACCAATGACGGCGGCGCGGGCATGGCTCAGGCGCTGGGGATCGCACTGCTGAATGAACGCGGCCGGGCGATCGGCTATGGCGGCGGCGCGTTGGCTCGGTTGGCTCAGATCGATATCCGTGGGTTGGATCCACGCTTGGCTCAAGTGACCATTGAGGTGGCCTGCGATGTGGACAATCCCCTGTGTGGCGACAGTGGCGCCTCTGCTATCTTTGGGCCGCAAAAGGGCGCCACGCTGGATATGGTGGCGCAGCTCGATACCAATCTGAAACACTATGGCGTACTGATCGAACAGCAAATGGGCGTGGCGGTGATCGATATGCCCGGTGCCGGGGCCGCGGGAGGCATGGGGGCCGCGCTCTTGGGGCTATTGGGGGCGCAACTGAGGCCGGGGATCGACATCGTCATGGACGCTGTCGGTTTGAGTGAAGCGGTGCGGGGCGCTGATCTGGTGATCACCGGCGAGGGGCGGATCGACAGTCAGACCATTCATGGCAAAACCCCACACGGCGTAGCGCGGATCGCCAAACAGCAGGGCAAGGCGGTGATCGCCATTGCCGGCTGCATGTCGACCGACTATGCCGTGGTGCATCAGCATGGGATCGATGCGGTTTTCGCCGTGGTGCCGCGCGCGGTCTGTCTGGAAGAGGCGTTACGAGATGCGCAGTTTAATGTGGAAAATACCGCGCGCAATGTCGCCCAAGCCTTGGCGATAGGGGGAACGCTCGGGAAGTCGAGCTGAGCCGAACGGTGGCCAAGCGGCGCAGCGATGGGCTAGGCCATCTCCACCGTCAGCGGCGCATCCGCGCTGAGTACCGGGCTGGCGTGGCACTCCAGCGTCCAGTGCGGCTGCGTGGCGAAGCGGAAGCGATACAGATCCTGCTCCGCTGGCAACTCTTGTACAGGAACGGCGGGATCGTGCCGTTGGACCTCACTCAGGCTGCGTAGGCAGATCTTCAGCTCAATGCTGTCAAAGCGACGGTTGGCGCGCGTTCGGACGCAGACGGCGCTGTCGGCCAACCACCACTCTCCTTCCATGATCCCCGAGTCGGAAACCAATGTGGCATCTCTGTGCATAATGGCGCTGGCTCACTGTCGATTAGAAGTCACCAAGGTACGCGAATTAAGATGAGGAACAAGCTCTCTCGCAGCAGGGTGTGATGGTGACGGGATGTTCGCCGGATCTGTCGGTTGGACGGTGCGCCAAAGCGGGTATCGATTTGTGGCGGGCGCAGCCCAAACGCAGCATACGAAAAAGCCCGATGCATTGCTGCATCGGGCTTTCCCTTAATATGGTACCGAGAGAGGGACTTGAACCCTCAAGGCTATTAACCGGCGGATTTTGAATCCGCTGCGTCTACCAATTCCGCCACCTCGGCTTAGTGGGAAGGGATTATAGCCACTTGAGATCCGAGCGCAATAGTTATTGTGCTGTTTGGCTGTTTTGTGGTCGAACATTGGCTCCAGCGGCGGTGCCGATCCCGATCCCCAGTTCACTCAATAGTGTGAATATGGAATTAAGGCCCACTTTGGTGGCCGATAATGTCGGCGCTTAGGACAAATGACCGGTTAGGTTTTAGGGAGTAGGCCGTGATCGGTCTGCAGAGCTCGGTTTTGAGTGGCTCTATGAGGCGAAGTCGAATTATTTTGGAATTTACCCCGCCTGGAAGGCCCCCGCTTGGCGCGGGAGAAGCACAAAGTGGGCAGAGTGCAGGTTTTGTTTTTCCTGCCTATCTCCCGCCGGAGTGTGGTTTGCATTCGTTTGGCTTTGAACTATACCCAAGTCTCCACAATTAAAAGGGGTACTCAATTATGCGGCTGGCGAGTTTACGGGGTGTTTTACTGCTTTGTGTGGCGTTGGGATGGCTAAGCGCATGTGGGGGCGATCTGGATGAGTGCGACAGAAGTGGCCCGCCGGAGACTTGGCCCGTCAATTGTAGCGACGGTACGCCCAGCCCCATCACCGATCCCGGTGACCCTGCGGTGGTGAATACGCTTGAGGTTGTCTTGTGGGACTGTCCCGATCCCAGCAGTGACGCACTGGATAGCTGTGTTGAGAGTAACGCATTCGATGCATTAAAGCCTTTGGTGGTTCAGGTGACGGCGCAGCAAGGTGGCGCCGCTGCCGTTGGGGAGTTGGTAGAGCTCTCGGCCGATAAGGGGACGTTGGTGCCCGCCGATGGCCGGGTATTGACCGACTCAGATGGCACGGCCCTGCTGCGGCTGTTAGCCGGAGAGGGAGACAGCGTGGTGCAGTTGGATGCACGTTTCATCAATGTGTCGGAGACGCTGTACGCTTCCATTAATGCTCTGGATCTTGGCTTGACCCTGAGTACGGATCTGACTGACGGTGAGCTGCTGTCGGCTCAGTCTACCATCACCGTCTCCGCCGCACTGACCGTGAATGAACAACCCTATCTGGATCCTATCTCCGTCAACTTCTCCTCATCTTGCAGTCAGAGTGGCGATGCCGAGATCGATGCCGTAGTGACGGCGATCGACGGTATCGCGATGGCCACGTATAAGCCCACCGGGTGCGTGGCGCAGGATGTGATCACCGCAACACTGGAGCTTGGCAGCAACTCGACCACCGACTCGGTTACGGTCGCGCTGGCGGAGACGCCGGCGTCGTCCATCGAGTACGTGTCAGCCACCCCAAACTATCTGCAGCTGGACTTTACTGGAGGGAGCACCACATCCGAGATCCGCTTCCGGATCATGGATGAGGTGGGCGCGCCGAAACAGGGCGTCGATGTCAGTTTTGCGCTGGCGATCGGAGAGGGTAAGGTCGATCTCAGCACCGAGAGTGCGCGCAGCAACAGTGCCGGTGAGGTGAGTGTGGTGCTGGGCGCGCGCAATATCCCTGGCCCAGTCCGAGTAACGGCCACCGTTGTGGGTAGCAGCCCGCTGATCACCGCGGTGTCGCAAGAGCTGCGGATCGGCACCGGCTTGCCGGACAAAGACAGCTTCTCCGTCAGCTTTGGTCCTTACAATCCGGAGGCGTGGAAATACGATGGCGTCGAAGTGGATGTGACCGTCTTTGCTGGCGATCACTTCAATAACCCGGTGCCCGACGGCACGGCGATCTCCTTGATCGCAGAAGGCGGCGTGGTGGAGTCGGGCTGTACCACCGTCAATGGCACCTGCTTGGTGAAGTGGCGCTCGCAGGGCGGTGAGATATTACGGGCCGAAGTGCCGGATGCGCGCGTGAGTGTGGTGGCCTTTGTCGAGGGCGAGGAATCCTTCCAGGATGTGAACGGCAACGGTGTGTTCGATGTGGGTGATTACGAGCTGATCTACGATGAGCACGAGGTTTACCTCGATGTGAACGAAGATGGCGACTATGACGCGGCCACCGAGCAGTTTATTGATCGAGACAACGACGGTTCTTGGAACGCAGGCAATGGTTTGTACAACGGCTTGCTGTGTACCGAAGCGCAGGAAACAGCGGGCGCCTGTGTGCGGGATCTGGTTGATCTGAACGATCACGGCGTCATCGTGCTGTCCGGGGGCGCGCCGTCGGCAACGCTCTCATTCGATGCGGCGACGGGTTATGCCTCGGTGTGTGCGGTGGATATTTCCCCTAACGGCAGTTGGAACCCACTGCCCTACGACACTGAGATCACCTTCGACGCGGAGGAGGGGATCGATCTGATCGGGACCACCTCATTTAACGTACGCAGCACCTCGGCGGCGATTTACCATATCAATGAAGATGGCGAGGTACTGATCGATCAGCGCAGCAGTTGTGGCTTGGGTCGCTATGGCGTGCTGGTCGAAGGTGAAGGGGTGGTTCAAGTGGAGATCACACTGCCCGATGGCACCATCGTCAGTGATTCGGTTATGGCAACCGCTCCTTAAGGCCACCCGCTTGATGGGGTGAGCTGCGCCAAGATCCGCAATGGCGGATACGAAAAAGGCCCTGACTTTCGTCAGGGCCTTTCTCTTAATATGGTACCGAGAGAGGGACTTGAACCCTCAAGGCTATTAACCGGCGGATTTTGAATCCGCTGCGTCTACCAATTCCGCCACCTCGGCTTAGGGTTTTGCATTGTATAGAACAGGTTGCGTTCGGCAAGTCCTTTTGTGCTGAGTGCGCAAGTTTTGCGCGGTTTGGCGCAGTGTGGTCGGGATCTGCGACGCGGCTTTGGTACACTGCTGGCCAATCAAGTGCTAGGAGGGCCTTATGAGTTCATTTGCCAACGCGCCGCGGGCGGGGTTGGGGCGCCGGTTAGCGGCCTGGATCTACGATTTTATGGTGGCACTGGCGGTGTATATGAGCGCCGGTGCGCTGCTGTTTGCCCTGTTTGTTGGCTTGTTGTCGCTGGGTGTGGTGGACGATCGCGGCTTGGAGCACGCCTCGGATGTGCTGCAGGCCAGCGGCTTGTGGTTGACGCTCAATGAGATCGGCAAACTGCTGGCGGTGGCCTGGCTGTTTGTCTGGAGCTGGAGTAAAAGCGGCCAAACCTTGGGCATGCGCGCGTGGCGCCTACGGGTTCAGTGCCCCAGCGGTGCACTGATGAGCCGTAAACAGGCGGGGTATCGCGCCTTGTATGCCTTTGGCGGGGTGGCCAACCTGAGTCTGCTGTGGGACGACCAACAGCAGGCGCTGCACGACCGACTCAGTGGCTCTGAGGTGGTGGAGCTGACGTTGGAGCAGAATCGGGCCTTGATGGAGCAGCGGTCTGGCCGCTAGTGGAGTCGTGATGCGAGTGGTAAAGGAAGGACAGGAGCAGGTAACCCCCTCCAAGATCCTCTGCGTTGGACGTAACTACCTAGCGCACATCGAGGAGTTGGCCAATGCGGTGCCTGAGCAGATGGTGGTGTTTTGTAAGCCCAACTCGGCCATCGGTGAGCGTTTGGTGGCACAGCGTGGCGATGAGCCGGTGCATTACGAGGCGGAGTTGTGCTTTCTCTATCGGCAAGGGCGGTTTGTCTCGGTGGCGGTGGGGCTGGATCTCACCCTGCGCGAGTCTCAGCAGCGACTGAAGCAACAGGGTCTGCCGTGGGAGCGTTGCAAGGCGTTTGATGGTTCGGCGCTGTTCAGTGCGTTTGTGCCTATGCCGAAGGCGTCGGCGGGTTTGGCGCTGGAGCTGCGCATTGATGGGGCGATCGTCCAGGCGGCGCCGATAGAATTAATGATCTACTCGCCGGCGGCGATCTTGGCTGAGATCCAGTCCTTTATGACGCTGGAGGATGGCGATCTGGTGATGACCGGCACCCCCGCCGGGGTGGGAGTGGTTCCGGCGGGCAGTCGGTTTGAGGCGCAGGTACTGCATCGGGCGCAGCCGTTGGTTGGTGCCAGCTGGCACGCCCAATGAGCGTCTGCTAACGCATTTTTAGTGGTGTCGGTTCAGGGGCCAGCTTCTCGGCTCAGGCTGTTTCTGAGCGTTAACGCCGGCTCTGCCCGTGCTCAGCACTCGGTCTGCGAAGCGTCCTGTATCCGGCGCTTCGCTACCTTCGCTGCAGCATGAAGTAGGCCGCCACCGCAAACAGCATGCTGGGTAGCATGGCGCCGAGGAAGGTGGGCAGGCCCATCACCAGACTCATGGGGCCGAAGATCTCATTGCTCAGATAGAAGGAGAAACCGGTGATCACGCCCAGCAGAATGCGCGCGCCCATGGTCACCGAGCGCAGCGGGCCGAAGATAAAGGAGAGGCCCAGCATCATCATCACGCCGACGGTAATCGGCTGGGCCACCTTGCGCCAGAGTGCCAATTCATAGCGTGTGGTGTCCTGCCGGTTGGCTTCTAGGTAATCCAGATAGCCCATGAGTCCTTGGATGGACAGGGATTCGGGTTTGACGGTCACGACCTGCAGCTTGTCTGGGGTCAGGGTGGAGCGCCAGCGATCCTGATCCAGCTCGTGGGTGCTGACTTGCTCATCACTGAGTCGGGTCTTGGTGACGCCGATCAGGCGCCAGGCCTCTCCTTCGAACACCGCCTGCTCAGCTTGGGTGACGTGGCGCAGGTTGTTGCTGTCGTCAAAGTCGTAGATGGCGACGCCGTTAAGCTTGTTGGCTTCCTGCACCTCGGTGATATTGACGAACAGGTCGCCGTCCTTGGCCCAAGTGCCATTGCGGGCGCTGATCAAACTGCCGCCGGAGATCTTCTGCGCCCGCAGCTCACGGGCGGTCTGCTCGGAGACCGGCGCGACGTACTCGCCAAACAGCATCGCCAGCAGCATCAGCGGCACGGCGGTCTTCATCACCGAGCCAGCGATGTTCAGGCGGGACATGCCGGCCGCTTGCATCACCACCAGCTCGGAGCTGGAGGCCAGCATACCCATGCCGATCAAGGAGCCGAGCATGGCCGCAATGGGGAAGAACATCTCCACATCACGGGGGATCAAAAACAGCACGTACATCACCACGTCCCAGGTGGTCATGTCACCACGGCCCACCAGGCGCAGCTGATCGACGAACTTGATCAGCCCGGACAGGCCGGTCAGCACCAGCAGACACAGCGCCGAAGTGCTGGTAATGGTGCGGGCGATGTACATATCGAGAATGCGGATCATGCCTTGGCCTCCCGTTTGAACATCGCTAGGAATTTACGGCCACCGGGTCGGCCTTTGCCGATCAGCAAGATCCCAATGGCGAGTGCGGTCAGGTGGATCCACCACAGCCCGAGCTGGTGTGGAATGGCACCATTCTCAATGGCTTTTCGTCCGGCCATGAGCAAACCGAAGTAGCCGAGGTAGATCAGGATCGCGGGCACCATCTTGGCAAACTTGCCCTGGCGCACATTCACCCGTGACATGGGCACGGCGATCAGCACCAGCAGGGGCAGGGACAGGGGCACGGCGATCCGCCAGTGGATCTCAGCCCACGCATGAGCTGAGCCGTCCTCGAACAACTGGGTCATCGAATAGGCGGACAGCTTGCGTCGCTTATGGGACGACTCCTGGGCCTTGATCTCCATCTCATAGCTGCCGAACTCCAGCTGGGTGTACTCCTGAGTGTTGAGTACCCCGCTGATCCGCGCGCCTTCATTGAGCTGCAGACGCTGCGAGCCGTCATTGGCTTCGACAATGCGGCCGGAGTTGGCCAGCACCAATGCCGTTTCATCTGTGGTGGTGGCGTCCGCGTCCGGTACTTGGGCGACAAAGACGGTATCCAGATTGCCCTTGGACAGGCCTTCGACGTAGATCACCCCTTTGCCGTTGGCGGCGCGCTGGAACCGACCCTGTACCAAGGCGGCCAGACCGGCTTCCGATTCGGCCTGCTCTAACACCTGATACTCCCGCTCCTGCGCCCACGGGGCGACCCACAGCGCGGTGGTGCCGGAGAGGATCGCCATGATAAAGGCCAGCAGCAGCGTCACCCGGGTGACGTACCATTCGGAGATCCCGACGGCGTGCAGCACCGTCATCTCACTTTCGGCGTACATCCGGCCGTGCGCCATCATCACGCCCAAAAACAGCGATAAAGGCAGGATCAGGGAAAGCAGCTCAGGCAGGTTGAGCGCGAGTAGGGTGACAACCAATTTGCCGGGGAATTGTCCTTCTGCCGCGTCCGCCAGGATCCTGACGAATTGTTGGCTAATAAAGACGGTGATCAGAACCGCTAATACCGCGATCTGGGCCCGGAAAGCTTCCCGGAGCAGGTACCTAAGTACAATCAAAGCCAGTGTCCGTTTAGTAAACTTGTAATTTCTCTGGAAACAGGTTGTGTTTTAAGTAAACTAACTACTTTTACACCTTTTTAAACAGCCTCGAGGCCCAACAGAGGGAGAAAAAGTATGAAAATACAATCCCCTGTCAACGGCAACAAACCCGTCCCATGCGGCCTGGAGGCCAGCAAAGCGCGTATTATCTAACAATAATACAGCCATGTCTTTAAGAACCGGGAGATGCCATGGAGTTCAGTGTAAAGAGCGGCAGTCCAGAAAAACAACGCAGTGCCTGTATCGTAGTCGGTGTGTTTGAGCCTCGCCGTTTATCCGCAGTCGGCGAGCAACTGGATAAGATCAGCGACGGTTACATCAGCAATCTGCTGCGCCGTGGCGATTTAGAGGGAAAACCGGGTCAGATGTTGTTGCTGCACCATGTACCGAACGTGCTGTCCGAGCGCGTTCTGTTGGTCGGCTGTGGCAAAGAGCGTGAACTGGACGAGCGCCAGTACAAGCAGATCATCACCAAAACCATCAATACCTTGAACGACACCGGCTCGATGGAAGCGGTCTGCTTCCTGACCGAGTTGCACGTCAAAGGCCGTGACACCTACTGGAAGGTCCGCCAGGCGGTGGAGACCACCCAGTCGAGCCTCTACACCTTCGATGCGATGAAGAGCAAGAAGGATGAGACCCGTCGTCCGCTGCGCAAGCTGGTATTTAACGTGCCAACCCGACGCGAGTTGCCGGTCGGTGAGAAGGCGATCAACCACGGTTTGGGGATCGCACACGGTGCCAAACTGTGCCGTGACGTCGCCAACATGCCGCCCAATGTGTGTAATCCAGCCTACTTGGCCAGCCAGGCCAAGCAACTGGCCGAGAAATGCGACAAGCTGACCGTCACCACCATCGGCGAAGAGCAGATGGCCGAGCTGGGCATGAACGCCTACCTGGCCGTCGGGCGTGGCAGCGACAACGAATCCATCATGACCGTGATGAAGTATCAGGGTGCGGCGGATTCGGAGCAGAAGCCGATTGTGCTGGTGGGCAAGGGCCTGACCTTCGACTCCGGCGGCATTTCGCTCAAGCCCGGCGCGGGCATGGATGAGATGAAGTATGACATGGGCGGCGCGGCCGGTGTGATCGGCACCATGAAAGCCTTGTGCGAGCTGAACCTGCCCATCAACGTGGTGGCCATTCTGGCGGGCTGTGAAAACATGCCGGGCAGCAAGGCGTACCGTCCGGGGGATATCCTCACCACCATGTCCGGTCAGACGGTCGAGGTGCTCAACACCGACGCCGAAGGGCGTCTGGTCCTGTGCGATGCGCTAACCTATGTCGAACGCTTCGATCCGGAGGTGGTGATCGACACCGCCACCCTGACCGGGGCGTGTGTTGTGGCACTGGGCGCACACGCGTCTGGCCTGCTGGCCAACCAGAACAGCCTGGCGCACGATCTGCAAAGTGCCGGCGATCTGTCCGGCGATCGCTGCTGGCGCCTGCCGCTGTGGGACGACTACGGCGATCAGCTCGACAGCCCGTTCGCGGATATGACCAACTTGGGCGGGAAAGGGGCAGGCACCATCACTGCCGCGCTGTTCCTGTCGCGTTTTGCCAAGAAGTACAACTGGGCGCATCTGGATGTGGCCGGTACTGCTTGGATCAGCGGCGGCAAGAGCAAAGGCTCGACCGGTCGTCCGGTGCCGATCCTGACCCAATACCTGCTGAACCGCTCCGGAGAGATGGTTCAGGATTGAGTTAACCTCTTGAAATGAATAAGGCGAGGGGAACCTCGCCTTTCGTGTTTTTAGGATCTGCATGTCAAACGCGCTTTTCTACATCGCCAGCTCCGACGCTGCGCACCATCCCGAGCGGATCGCCTGTCAGGCGGCGGCTCGAGCCTACCGCACTGGTCAGGGCGTCTTTCTGCTGTGTCAGGATCAGGCTCAGGCCCATCGCATCGATGAATTGCTGTGGCAGTTTGAGCCGGACAGCTTCGTTCCCCACAACTTAGTGGGGGAGGGGCCTCGCGGCGGTGCCCCAGTGGTGATCGGCTGGGCCGATCGGGATCACGCTGCGGTGGAAAAACGCCCGTTACTGATCAACCTAAGCGCCGATGTTCCGCAATTTGCGGTACAATTCACCCACATTATCGATTTTGTCCCGGCTGATGATGAGGCCAAGGCGCAGGCGCGCAGACGATTTGCCGCCTACCGCCAATTGGGTGTGTCCCCGGCCACCCAAGATCTGGCCCGTCAGCCGTTTTAGTTTCTAAAGAGATCCCCTCCATGGATAAGACTTACAACCCCCAGTCGATTGAGCAGCGCCACTACCAGCGTTGGGAAGAAGCGGGCTACTTCAAGCCCCACGGTGATACCAGCAAAGATGCGTACAGCATCATGATCCCGCCGCCGAACGTGACCGGCAGCTTGCATATGGGTCACGCCTTCCAGGACACCATCATGGACACCCTGATCCGCTACCAGCGCATGCAGGGCAAAAACACCCTGTGGCAGGTCGGTACCGATCACGCGGGTATCGCGACCCAAATGGTGGTTGAGCGTAAGCTGGCGGCACAGAACATCACCCGTCAGGACTTGGGCCGTGAAACCTTCATCGACAAGGTGTGGGAGTGGAAGGAAGAGTCCGGCGGCACCATCACCCAGCAGCTGCGTCGTCTGGGCGCGTCCGTGGATTGGGAGCGTGAGCGTTTCACCATGGATCCGGGCATGTCTGCGGCGGTACAGGAAGTGTTTGTCAGCCTGTACAACGATGACTTGATCTACCGCGGCAAGCGCCTGGTCAACTGGGATCCGAAACTGCACACCGCCATCTCTGATCTCGAAGTAGAGAACAAAGACAAGAAAGGCTTCATGTGGCATTTCCGCTACCCGCTGGCGGATGGCGTGAAGACCCAAGACGGCAAAGACTACATCGTCGTAGCCACCACCCGTCCGGAAACCATGCTGGGCGATACCGGTGTGGCGGTAAACCCGGAAGATCCACGCTACATGGATCTGATCGGCAAAGAGCTGATCCTGCCGATCGTCGGCCGCCGCATTCCTATCGTGGGTGATGAGCACGCCGACATGGAGAAGGGCACCGGTTGTGTGAAGATCACCCCGGCCCACGACTTCAACGATTACGAAGTGGGTAAGCGTCACGCCCTGCCGATGATCAACGTATTGACCTTCAACGCCGATATCCGCGACGAAGCCGAAGTACTGGACACCAACGGCGAGGCGTCTGACGTCTACTCTGCCGAGCTGCCAGAAAAGTATCAGGGCATGGAGCGCTTTGCTGCGCGTCGCGCCGTGGTGGCTGAGTTCGAAGCGCTGGGCCTGCTGGAAGAGATCAAAGATCACGAGCTGACCGTGCCGTATGGCGATCGTGGCGGCGTGGTGATCGAGCCGATGCTGACTGATCAATGGTACGTGCGCGTTGCGCCGCTGGCCGAGCCTGCCGTGGAAGCGGTTGAAAACGGCGACATTCAGTTCGTGCCTAAGCAGTACGAAAACATGTACTTCGCCTGGATGCGCGACGTGCAGGACTGGTGTATCTCCCGTCAGCTGTGGTGGGGCCACCGTATCCCGGCTTGGTACGACGAAGCCGGTAAGGTGTACGTCGGTAACAGCGAAGCCGAAGTGCGCGCCAAGCATGGCCTGGCCGATGACGTGGTGCTGACCCAGGACAACGACGTGCTGGACACCTGGTTCTCCTCCGCGCTTTGGACCTTCGGGACGCTGGGCTGGCCGGAGAAAACCCCGGAGCTGGAAACCTTCCACCCAACCGACGTGTTGGTGACCGGTTTCGACATCATCTTCTTCTGGGTTGCCCGCATGATCATGATGACCATGCACTTCAACAAGGACAAAGACGGCAAGTCTCAAGTGCCGTTTAAGACCGTGTACGTCACCGGCCTGATCCGCGACGAGCAGGGCGACAAGATGTCCAAGTCCAAGGGCAACGTGTTGGATCCGCTGGATATGATCGACGGTATCGATCTGGAAACTCTGGTTGAGAAGCGCACCGGCAACATGATGCAGCCGCAGATGGCCGCAAAAATTGAGAAGAGCACCCGCAAGCAGTTCCCGGACGGCATTGTGCCACACGGCACCGATGCGCTGCGCTTCACCCTAGCGGCGATGGCCAGCACAGGTCGTGACATCAACTGGGACATGAACCGTCTGGAAGGGTACCGCAACTTCGCCAACAAGCTGTGGAACGCCAGCCGTTACGTGCTGATGAACACCGAAGAGCAGGACTGCGGCGCCAATGGCGGCGAGATGGAGCTATCCCTGGCCGACCGTTGGGTACTGGCCCAGTACAACGAAACCGTTAAGAACCTGCGCGAAGCGATGGATTCCTACCGTTTCGATATCGCCGCCAACATCGCCTATGAGTTCACTTGGAACCAGTTCTGTGACTGGTACCTGGAGCTGACCAAGCCGGTACTGCAAAACGGCACCGAAGCACAACAGCGTGGCACTCGCCACACCCTGCTGACCGTGCTGGAAGGCATGCTGCGCGTGCTGCACCCGCTGATGCCATACATCACCGAAGAGATCTGGCAGACCGTGGCGCCGATGCTGAACAAAGGCGCCGACACCATCATGCTGCAGCAATACCCGCAGTTTGATGACGCGCTGACCGACGAGCAGGCCATGATCGAGCTGGAGTGGGTGAAGAAGTTCATCGTTGCGGTGCGTAACGTCCGTGGTGAGCTGAACGTAGCCCCATCCAAGCCGCTGAACGTACTGTTGAAAAACGCCAGTGCCGACGAGCTGGCCCGGGTCGAAGCCAACCGCATCATGCTGACCAAGTTGGCCAACCTCGAGTCCATCACCGTGCTGGAGGGTGAGGCGCCGATGTCCACCACCCAGATCATCGGTGAGATGGAGCTGCTGATCCCAATGGCAGGTCTGATCGACGTTGACGCGGAGTTTGCCCGTATCGACAAGCAGATCGCCAAGCTGGCACAAGACGCTGAGCGCGTTGAGAAGAAGCTGGGTAACCAAGGCTTCCTGGCCAAGGCGCCAGAGGCTGTTGTTGCCAAAGAGCAGGCCAAGCTGGATGGCGCCAAGCGCGACATCGCCAAGCTGGAAGAGCAGAAAGAGCAGCTTAAAGCGCTGTAATTTTAATCATGTAAGCTCTGTCACTGCGGGTTAAAGCTTACCGTGTTAAAAAACGCGTTCTCCCATTGCATCTTGGGGGAGCGCGTTTTTTTTGTGGCGCGCACTGCCACCGGTTGACTGTTTAAGGAGTAAGCATGACCGAGACCCTATTCCCGCCGAAGCCCTGGCTGACCATCGCCTACCAACCTAGACGCACCATGCAGGCCATTCTGGCTGCCGATCCTGCGCGTTATCAGATCCTGCTCGTGGTGGTCATGACCCTGCTGACTTGGGCCGCCAAGTACGGCCTGTATCAGTCACTCGCCGCGCTGTTGCCGGCCCTGGCGCAGATGGCATCGAGCGTGCCAGAGCTGGGCAATGTCAATAACACCTCCATCGAGACCGACGTGTTCAGTCCGCTGTGGAAGGTACCACTGTTATTCTTGTTGGGCGGTTGGTTGCTGGGCTGGATAGGGCGCCGATGCTTTGGCGGCGAAGGCAGCACGGCTCAGGCGCGGGCAGCGCTGAGCTGGAGTGGCTTGCCGTTTTTTGTCCTGATCTTCCCCCTGTCCTGTTGGTTAATGGCGCCGGATCTACAAGCCTTGCTGCTGCAACTGGCGGAGCGGGGAATGGACGCTGAGCCTCATGTGGGCGTGCGTTTGCAATTGGCCTGCGGGTTGCTGGCGCTGGGCAGCGTGGGTTGGCTCGTGTCGCTGTGCCGGACGCTGGCAGCGGCCCATGGCTTCACCAGTTGGCGCGGGCTGGGGACGGCATTGCTGGCGCTGCTGGCACTGAGCCTGATCACCCTACCTTTGGGCGGGCTCAGTTTCCCTTAAGTGAGAGCAAAGCCGGTAGCGCGCGTGATCGGCTCGGTGGTTGGCTGTTATCAACCGATCTGAATGCGCCCACTGTCGAGATGATCGTGGGCGCTAACTTTCAACCCGCAAGGGCGTGATCAGGGATTGGGCTCCAGATTAGACCAGGCTTGCTCGGCGATCACCAAGCCAACGCCGTACACCAGCAGCATACTGGCGGCAGAATCGGCAAACGCTTTGAAGACAAACGCGAGGATGGTGGTGATAATTAGAATGGTTATAACCGCAAGAGCTTGATAAATCATGATGTTGCTCCTATTTGCAGGGACTGATCCTCTGTTATAACAAGCCTGTAGAGCGGCGCTTGTGACGGCCAAAACAAACATAATGACTCACATTCTTTCGTGTTTTCTGGCACCCTTTCAGCCGTGAAATTAGCAGCCAAAGTCCCGCTCGCCGAGTCCCCTGTAAGGCCCGTTTTCACGCCACCCGCGCGTATCGCTGTAATTGGAGGATCGTGGGGGGCCGCCCCGTGAAAGGGGCAACCGAAATTCACTTTCAAACTGGCCCTGGCTTACCATCTCTCAGCGCCTCTGTCGCAACCTAAGGAGCAATCTTGTCTTTGTTTTCCCCGAGCTCTCATGAGCCCTCACCCCAATCCATCGCCGTCGCTTTCGAGCTGGCGGACGGCAGAAAGAGCGCCTTCCCTAAAGAGCCTTGGTTCGCCATGATGTTGGAGCCGCGCCAGACCCTACGCGCCATACTTAACAGCGCATCGCCAAGGCGTTACTTCTGGTGGGTGTTGACGCTCCCCTTGTTGATCAGCCTGCTGGAGGCCGTGCTCGAGCAGAGCCAGCACATGACCGACGTCGAGCCGTTAGACCTGATCGCGAGCGGTGCCGGTCTCCTGGTGTTATTGCCGCTGTTGTACGGCTTCTTGCGTTTGCATGCGTGGTTTATGCGCCATGTCGGCGGTTGGCTGGGCGGGCGCGGGACGACCGAAGCGATCATGATCGGCTGGGTCTGGAGCGGGATCCCGCAGATCTTGCTGATACCGTTGCTGTTGCTGATGGCGCTATGGCTGGCGCTCGGCGATGCGATCGGCGCCAGTTGGCTCTCCACTCAGGGCGTGCTGTTTGGCGCATTCCTGGTGCTGACGGGCGTCTTGCAGTTGATTTTCTTGTTCTGGTCACTGGGCCTGACGGTGATCAACCTGGCCACCGCCCACAGCTTCAGCGTGTGGCGCAGCATTGGCGCGCACGCCATTGCCCTGGCGCTTTGGTGTGCCTTCTTGCTGGCATTGGTGTTTGGGTTTGGCCTGCATCATGGCATGGGCCAGCATGTGTTCTAGGCCGAGCACACGGAGCGACTCGGGCTGACAGTTTGGTGCGGCGATCGCCTCAAGTCAGTGCCAGCCTGGCATGTTAGGCTAGGGCGAAACTGAAACAGAAGCGAGTGGGAATGGATATGGAACACGGAAGTGACGCAACACCCTCATCACCAGAGCAACCGCATAACGAGACTGAAGCCGCTGCGTTTCCTCGCCAATCCTGGCTGGCCATAATGCTTGAGCCCCGCAAAACACTGCGGGCCATCCTCGATAGCCGCACTCCTATGCGTTACTTCTGGCCCATTCTGGTATTGGCGGTCTTGTCTGGCGTACTCAGCGGTGGCTACTCCGAAGAGGAGCTGCCGTTCGGCCTATTTAGTGCGTTTGCACTGGCGCTGGTGATCCCACTTGGGGTCTTGGTCGTGTGGGCGCTCACCTATCTGTTTGGCTATATCTTTCAGAAAGTGGGCGGCTGGCTCGGTGGTCAGGGTGAAGTGCAGGCGATCGTGATCGGCATGATCTGGGCACAAGTCCCAGCCGTATTTACCCTAGTGCTGACCCTGCTCACCATACTGCTCTACGGGCCACAAGTGTTGATCCAACCTGAGCTGCTCAGTCAGGGCGGATTGTTGCAGAGCACCGCGCTGGTGGTGATCGGCGTATTGCAGGGGATCTTCGCGATCTGGTCGCTGGTGTTGGCCATCGCCAACCTAGCCGAAGCGCACCGCTTCAGCCTCTGGCGCTCTGTGGGCACCCACCTGATCGTGATCATCGGTTTTTGTGCACTGCTGTTGCTGCCCGTCGCACTGCTGGGCGGCTTAGCCGGCTAACAACGGTCTCGGTCTGGTAACTGGCCGGAGACGCTGTGTCGGCCCAGCCCTTAGGCGCACAGCTCGGGGCCTAAGCACCTGATACTGTGAGAAAACAGCGTGGCATAGCAGCATTGGCTCCATCGGCTGTGCCCGGCTCAACGCCGAGTCCGGCACGGGCATCGCGGTTGCGCTGCACAGTGCGGACCAGTGTCAGCGCGGCGCACAACAATCTGACGCCTGAATCAACCATTGTTAGAGACAAGCGCCAGCGTTAACAAGATCCATCTGAATCCTGAGGCTCGTCGGCAAACTCATCCCAGACGCCGCTCAACACCACCGCCGAGATGGCCAGATAGAGGCCGTAAGTCAGCAAAGACGAAGTCTGGCCTGACAGGTAATAACCAAGAAGCAATAAACCAGCCGCGGTTGTCGCCATGCAGACGTTACGTACAAGCATCATTCCACCTCCTTCAGGTTCCATTCAGCTTCTGTATAGCAGTGCAGAGCGATCGCGCTTGTGGGGGCGATCACGAAGGTAACTACTTGTAAAATTACGCGATATCAAATGGATGGTTCGTCGGCCTGTGAATGCGCCAAAGGGGTTTAACTCCGTCATCCCTCGCTATGAGTCACGATCGACTTGGGCAAGAAAAGGACGAGAAAGCTCTGGCTCGAAGATGGGGCACAACAGGCCAAAATGCGCGGAGCCGACTAGGATTGATGGCCCTAGGCAGCAACGGCTTCGAAGCTGTCTCCGTCGACTCTTGCAGCGAACCCGAGGGTTTGGCGAAAAAATGGCCGAATGGTTTTGCCTAATGAATTTCAGGGGCGATCGACGGATGACAGTCGCCAAGTGCTTGAGTATACTGCTGCTTCATCAAGACCAAGCTCCTCCGCTTGGCACACAATTTAGGCCCCTTAGCTCAGTTGGTTAGAGCAGGCGACTCATAATCGCTTGGTCGCGGGTTCAAGTCCCTCAGGGGCCACCACTTTCAACGTCAGCAGGCCGCTGGCGGCAAATCAAAAAAGCCTCAAGCTCCTATTAAACAAGGGCTTGAGGCTTTTTTGTGTCTCACCATGTATCAGGTTGTCGCTTGACATTTCACCACTTTGGTAACACGTTTAGTAACACGAAGGAGTGTTTACCTGAGGTCGTGTTACTAAAATGGCTAAGATAACGTCGCAACTGACTGCTACTGAAGTGAAAAATGCGAAGGCTAAGGGCAAGGAGTATGCCCTAAGAGACGGGCATGGGTTGACTCTGAGAGTGAGTCCCACTGGCTCAAAACGCTGGCTATTCAACTACTCGAAGCCCTATACCAAGAAGCGCTCTAATATGGGGCTTGGGGCTTATCCTGCAATTAGTTTGGCCAAAGCGCGTGAGTTGGCGGCAGATGCCCGTGTGCTCCTTGCTGATAACATTGATCCCATTGAGCATCGGGACGCCGAAGAACTGCGGCATCGCCAGAGCAAGGTACACACACTGCTGGCTGTTGCGAAGGAATGGCACAAGGTCAAAGCGACAAAGGTCTCAGAGATGCAGGCGTCCAAGATATGGGACAGACTAGGACTGCATGTATTCCCAAAGCTAGGATCCCGGCCAATCAGGGAGATCTCAAGGATGGAGGTCATAGAGGTTTTGAGAGATTTAGAGCAGGCCGGAAAGCTGGACATGCTCAAAAGGCTTTGTCAAAACCTGAATCAGATAATGACCTATGCTGCCAACACGGGCTATGTAGAAGGGAATAACCTCACAGGCATCATATCGGCTTTCAAGACCCCCAAGGTAGTAAACATGCCGACCTTACGTCCTGAGGAGCTACCAGAGCTTACGAGCGCCATCTATAGCGGCAGACTGGCGGAGCAGACAAGGCTTCTTATTGAGTTCCAGCTTTTGACGATGGCGCGTCCCGGAGAGGCTGCGGGCGCGCGTTGGGATGAAATCTGTGAGAGTCAAAAACTATGGACGATTCCAGCGAAGCGAATGAAGATGCGCAGAGTGCACAAGGTGCCACTAAGTGCGCAAGCGCTGGTTATTCTAGCCAGGATGAAGCAGATTAGCGGCAAGCATGAGTATGTCTTTCCTAAACGTGGCGACCCCCTCGGGCATGCGAGTAGCCAAACAGCAAATCAAGCACTTAAACGCCTAGGCTTTGCTAAGAGGCTTGTTTCCCATGGCATGCGTTCGATAGCCAGCACAACGCTCAATGAACAAGGGTTCGCTTCGGACTTGGTTGAGGTAGCTCTGGCACATTTAGACAGTAACGATGTGCGTGCTGCTTACAATCGTGCTGAGTACTTAGACCGGCGTCGCGTGATGATGGAATGGTGGGGGCAGTATGTTGCAACTGCGTACTCCTGAAAGATGAAGATATTCAGTAAGTAAATTCTATAGGAAACGCTCCTTAAGGCGAGTGAGCCCTTCGCTCACGAACCAGGTAAGTTGTTGATTTTTATGACCATGATTTGGTTTTAAGAATGCGCACTGAGAAAGATTTTCCTGGTGTCTAAACGCGATATGTGTACAATGACCCTTGAGCGGTGAGGCTATTGATTGAAAAGAAAAAACATATAATGAGTGAAACAGAAAGCACCCGAAAGTTGACAGGTACATACATCGATTTGTTTTCGGGTTGTGGGGGATTGTCTTTAGGACTCGGCCATGCTGGATGGCAGGGTCTCTTCGCCGTTGAGAAAGATCCGATGGCATTCTCAACATTTAGACACAACCTAATTGATGGAAAAAATTCACACTTTGCTTGGCCTCAATGGCTTCCGAAAGAGGCTAACTGTATTCAAGAGCTTCTAGAAAGTTATAGAGATGAGCTGAAATCTCTGAGAGGTAAAGTCGACCTGATAGCTGGAGGGCCACCATGTCAAGGGTTCTCAATGGCAGGGCGAAGAAATGCGAAAGATCCTAGGAATAAGCTATCTGAAGAATACATTAAGATGGTTGACATTATCTCACCAAAATATTTGTTGCTAGAGAATGTCAGAGGATTTAATACCACCTTCAGTAACTCTAAGTGTGAGAGTTCAAAAGTTCCATACTCACTTGTTGTAAGAGAAAAACTTGAGAGTCTTGGCTATGCTGTTTATCAGAAATATGTCTGTAGCTCTGATTTTGGAGTCCCTCAAACTCGAATTAGATTTATCATGATTGGAGTCAAAAAAGAGTTAGATGAATGCTCTGGCTTTGACCCGTTCAAAAAACTGTTTGATAGTCGCACCTCGTTTTTACGTCAGAAAGGACTGCCTCTTAGAAATATGACAGCCGAAGACGCGATTGCTGATTTAACCACAAATAATAAAGAGCTAATTGCTCATTCAGGTTCTGAAGTAACGGGCTTCAAAATGATTGATTATAGAGTTCCTAAAAAGAAATCAGCCTACTTAAAGCTTATGCGAAAGGGGATGCGAATAAAGGCACCAAATAGCTTGCGTCTTGCAAGACATAAGAAACAAACAGTAGAAAAGTTTAGGCTTATACAAGAAATATGTACTCCAGGAGTAGCGCTTAATGAAAAGCTCCGTGAAAGAGTAGGAACGAAAAAGCATGCGATCACTGTACTGCATCGAGAGCGTCCTTCAAGAACATTGACAACTCTACCTGATGATCTTCTTCATTACGATGAACCGAGAATCTTAACCGTTAGAGAAATGGCTAGGATTCAATCTTTTCCGGATAGCTTTGAAGTACTAGGGAAGTATACGACTGGAGGCCAAGCAAGAAAAAGCGAGTGCCCTAGATATACTCAAATTGGAAATGCTGTTCCCCCGCTACTTGGAGAGGCATTGGGGCAATTGATCAAAGGAATGCTAGATAATGACAACTATAAATAGAGAGCTAAAGTCTCACTTTAAAGCAAATGCAGGCGTAAAAGATATCGTTGGGCGTGGTCTGATTTATAATGACAACGTTGCGATAATAGAGTTGATTAAAAACTCTAAAGATGCCAGTTCCAAAAAAGTTATTTTATCTATGAATGATATTATAGCTACACCATCTGTATTACCTGATTTCCTTGCCTCCCCTGAAATAATTATAAAAGATTTTGGCATGGGAATGTCAAAAGAAGACATACAAGAAAAATGGTTAAATATTGCTTTTTCCGAAAAGAAAAACAGAAGCGATCAAGTTTATGCTGGAAATAAAGGGGTTGGTCGGTTTAGTTGTGACAGGCTTGGAGATAAATTAGACCTATACACGAGAACCAAACTTGGAGAATACTTGAAGCTTACCATTGACTGGACTTTATTTGAAAACAAAGGGCGGGATGATGAAATTTCAAGTATTCCTCTTATAATAGAAGTTCTAGATGAATCGGTTTTTCTTGATGCTATCTCAGAGGATGATTTTGATAGTGGAACGGTTCTCATTATTAAAAATTTACGCAGCAACTGGAACGAACAAAAAATAAAGAAGCTCCTGGCTGAAATTGAGAAGTTTTCTCCTTCGCTAGATGATGATTTCAATGTGTATTTCAGCAGTAATGTGGATTTTAAAGATAAAGAGTTAAAGAAGAGAAATAACGCCAAAGTAAACAATAACATATTAGACAAGCTAGCCTTTAAAACCACATATATAAAGTCTTCCATTGATAAGGATGGGATGTACTTAGAGACAACCTTATTCTTTCAAGGTGAAATAGTTTACCTATATAAAGCGGTAAATCCATACTCATCTTTAAAAAATATATCTGTTGAAGTGCACTATTTGGATACCATGTCCAAATCTTACTTCACTAGAAGTTTTGGGATTAAGCCTAATGCTTATGGATCGGTATTTTTGTTCTATAACTCATTTAGAATTTCTCCGTATGGTAATGAAAAAAATGATTGGCTCGGACTAGACCAAAGAAAATCACAAGGAACATCTAGGAACCTTGGTACTCGAGACATCATTGGTAGGATAGATATTAGTGACAGTGATGATACATTTTCTGTTATCACTAGCCGCGAAGGTCTAGCTCATAATGATTCTTACTTTGAGCTTGTTGCTTATGATCATGAGGATCAAGTAACTCTCAAAAATGGTAAAAAAGAATATGGATATGTTTCTACAATAATTCGTCAACTCGAGAATTTTGTCGTAAATGGAATAGGATGGAATCGTCTTATAGATAGACATGGGAAGCAGAAAGTTGTTTCAGCGGATGATCTTATTCGGGATCCTAAAAGATTCACTATAAGGAACTTGTCAGAAGAGAATGTTCTCGCTGAACTAAAGAAAGCTCTTAAGTCTAATTTTGACTATATAGACTTTGACATAGATGAGAATATTGTCTCAATGATTCAGGAGATCAACGAAGACAAGTATATAAAGTTTCTAGATGACTTTGTTACTACAACTGAGGATAAAGCGCTAAGTGAATTGAATCCTAGAGAAAAAGGGATTGTAAAAAAGATTGTACAAGCTAGTCAAAAGCAAGTAGAAGAAGCTAGCAAGAAAGTCGAGCAAGCAAGCAAGGAAGTCCAGGCGGCACAAAGTGAAACAGCAAAAGTAGAAAAAAGCTTGAAGATTGAACAGAAAAAACAAGCTTATCTACTTGCTACTCGGAGGACACTGAGCCCGGATGCCGACGGCCTTATACATACGATCAAGCTAAATAGTGTCGAAATAAATGAGGGCCTGGAATATCTACTTGACTCGATTGAGTATGAAGAGCTAAGTAAGGAAGAATTAATTAATAAGCTCAGTGCAATTAAATTATATTCGGTGAAGAATTTAAAGATGGCAGAGTTGGTTACTCGCTCTGGCTTTGATAAAGATATTGACCTTAGAAGTGTTGATGTCGTCCAGTATATTTTTGAGTACCTAGAAATATATAAGAATAATATAGAGATTGATTTTACTGGTTCAGATATATCTTTTACTAGGTCAATAAGCGTACTGAACCTTTCAATAATTATGGATAACATTCTGTCAAATGCCTCCAAGTGGGGGGCTTCACAAATGAAATTCAGCTTTGCTGAAGATGAAGGAACTCTCGTGTTATTAATGTCTGATGATGGGGAGGGAATGTCAGAGCTATTTATTGACCGTCCTGAACAAATATTTGAGTTAGGAGCTCGTGATGAACCGAGTAACTCAATTCAGGGTTCCGGAATTGGGCTTCATCATACCAAGGAGTTATTGAAAGGAATGAATGCCACTATCAGTTTTGTGGGCAACGATAAGCTGTTGCCTGGAGCCTGCTTTAAGGTGGTTTTCAAATGACGATAGTCCGAGTGCTATTCATCGATGATGATGACATTTCACAGTCAATTGACTCTGTTAAGATGAAACTTCATAGAAGTGGAATTACTTTAGATTTTGAAAAGCTAGACCCTAGAGAACATGATCTTATGGCGGAGTTTGAGCATGGCCATGATATTGACTTTTCAAAATTAAAGAAACACATAAATAATAACCTAAATAGAAGACCCTTTGATGTGGTTGCTTGTGACTTTAGTTTTAAAAGTAAAAATGTGAACGGCTACTTGCTCCTCAAATGGCTTGTGAACACATCGGCCACAGGCCGAAATGCATTTAAGAGATCTAAGTTTATTTGCTATTCATCTGAAGAAGACAAGTTCATGGAATTCGTTGTCACATCAAAGGCAGAGTTCATTGATCTTGTAAAACTGAACCTTCATGCATTTTACAAGCGAGAAAGTCTAACTAACGAACTCTCTGCAATGATCGTTAAAGAGAAGCAAAAGATTTCAATGGATGATACCTTTCTAAAGCTTCTAGAGAACAATGCGGAGTATAAGTTTAGCGAAGGATACCCTAGATTCAAAGGAAAGATGCTTGGTGAAATAGCCAATCAAATTACAAATGAAACACATCATGGGAGAGCTTTCAAAAATCATTTTGTAGAGCTTACTTTTGCCCATCTTGTAGATTTGAATAGTTAGTGATATGTACATAATATTTCCTAATGACCCAACTACTGACTTTATGGATCCAGTTCTGGATGCTGTCAATAATCTAGTTATAGATGGTAGCCTAAAAGTCATTAGATGTGCTGCTGATGACCCATCTTATGAGAAGGCTAGACGTGAGATTCAGGACATACCGCCAGGATCTAAAGTGGTTTTTATTGGCCACAGTACTTCCAGTATGCTCTTTGGTGGTGAGAGTGTTGATTATCCGCGAGCAGCTCTTGTTAAGAAAGACGAGATGGGTCTGTTTAAAGATCGACAGTTGTTTCTAATTTCGTGTTTTTCAGCGGGATTAATGAAAAGCTCTCGTCCATTTAGAAATAAGGCTAGCTGTTTGGGCTTTGGGCTTTTACCTTCAGAGATTGGTGAGCTAGGAGACCATGGAAATATCAGTAAAATAGGTTTGACAGAAGAAGATATACTATCATTTAGAGAAATTCTTAGTGAAGTTATGTCATATTTAGTTGCTCACTGGCTAGATGATGGGAAGACTCTTTATTCAACTTACGATCTATTTAAAGTGCTTGTAAATAAAAAGATTAATGACTGCCTATTAAAAGAAAATAATGCTAGACTTGCGGAGTTGTTGTTCTATATATCTCATGAAGCTGTGGTTGAATAGTCAGCAAAACATTGTTCTGATAAATGTAGTTGGCTAGTAAACGGTAACTTCTAAGTAGGTGGGGTTCACTACAGTCATTGTGGTTATAAGTTAACAATGACTGTAGTGTTCTATGTTAACAGGTATAAATACCTGCTATAAGCTGCATATGTATGTCAATTTATTACTTTGTGTGCGTATTCTTGAACTCCTCTCGGATAAATATGTGCCTCATTGTTCGGGGGATTTTATATACAAACTGTATACTCGAGGGTGTTCATAACTCTGTGTCAGTAATCTAATTCACAAGTCGATGTATTCGTCCAATCGACCCTCAAAGTGGATCGACAACTGAGACAGCGTCAAATTCCAATTCTGGATGGGGTGCGACCAGC